>NZ_JAUBPR010000050.1:0-44431 GCF_036700845.1 Microcoleus sp. S13_C5 | reverse complement strand
TGCCGCGACGGTGACCATTTTTACAGACTTTGTTGGATTGACAGTTAATGCAGATCATCTCTCTATTATGCAACGCCGAAGAAAAAGCCAGAGAATTAATGGCTCAAGAAAGGCAGCACAACGAACATCTGCACGACTCTATGTTAAGCCGTTCCTCCCAAGAGGTAGAGGCATCGATCGCACCCGATGACACTCACAAATAAATTTTGTTAACACAAGACTTACGGACACACACAAAGAAACCGGGTTCTTATACCATTTTTCATACCATAACAAAGGGCTGTAAAAATGTTTTTGTGTAAACAACCAGGTTTCTCCGCCCCGGAAGAGTTCACTACAGCAAAACTCTACTTAAATCGAGGAAGTTTGTAAGTGCAGTCACAACAGCCGCTGCTTGGTTGGCAGCCGCTCTCACAAACCTCAACGCGCCCTATATAGCAATAGAAAATGCCAATTTCTACTGCTCGCGAAAGCTTTCGAGGGATGCCAAAAGAGCTGGCAGTCCCGCTAGCGCGGCCGACACCAGAGCCTCATCTTTGTAAACTCGCGATCGCAGAATACGGTTACTTTTAGACGCAGAGGTGAAAGAGCCTCGCCGTGGAGAATTTCCGGTTTCAACCCGCCCTAAATTTTTTGTTTCTCGCGTCACGCACAACATAGCAGTATCCTCGCAGTATAGTCAATTAATCCCTAAATATGCGGCCGTAAAATTTCTCACGGCTTCCTGTATATTTCTATTATTACTCAGATAGGTAACAGAGCTGAAACCATGAAATAATTATTCACGATAGCCAGGGATCAACTTAAACTGTATAACAACTTTTATTAATTTGTTACACTGCGGGTTTGTTTAAGCCGATCGCCCGCGACTCAGGCACCAGGCAGCAAAATCACCGATTTCACAAGAGGAACGCCGATCAATAATGCTAACTCTTAGTCCAGCCACAGTTATAAGTCAAATCCGACCGACTGTCGAAAGCTTGCGCGACGGAGACTACCGCTACCGAGACTCCTTTGCGATCGATCGACCTTTCAGAGAAATCCAATTTCGCAAACAAGACAGATACATCACCGGTAGCGATTCAGACAAACGCACGGGCAAAAGTTACTGCTTCCGGGGCATCCCCCAGCACAACAACATTATTAACATCACGGTAGCGATCGAAATTTCCTCAAAAACAGCACAGAAAACCGAGTGGAAATTAGCACCGGGAAACCCCATTAATTTCGACAGGCTTTATCCCCTGCAAGCAGGGCCAGGATTAGAATTGTACAAATGTTTGACAGCATTTTTACCCAAATATAAGGATTAGTTATTCGTTACTTATTAGTAGTTATTTCTTAATTGCTTTGGCTTGTTAATAACAATAACATTCGTTAACAGTCAACAGTCAACGGCCAACATTTAACGGGTGCATCTCACTTTGGCAGATATATCAAATTGAAAGTTGACCGTTGAGATAAGCACAGCGAAGAGCAAGGATAGAGGAAACGTTCTCAATATTCCATTGCGCTCCCGATATTTTCACCCTTAGTCCAATGCGTTTTATTGTTGATTCCACTGTTCCCGAACCAATCGAACTTATGGATTCTTCTTTGTAGTATTGGTAATTTACTATTCGGCAGCGATGGGTCTCTAAATAATTGCAAAACGTTTTAAATGCTTTACCTTTAAAGTCTTTAAATAAATCTATAACTTCATCCAGTTGGCCTTGCCATAACATATTTTCTGCTAATTTTAATCGTTTTATTGAACCCCCTACCTTGTAGAGATTTTCTTTGATATGATACCAATCTAAGATTTCTTGTCTTTGTTCATTATCTCCAATTTCTTTAAATATGTTCCAAATCCCGGCATGGCCATCTCCTATGCAATACATAGGGTGTAGTAATTTTTGGCTATTAGTCCAATCAATTAAATCTTGATTATTTTGAAAAAATGCTCCCGAATAAACATTATCTAAACACACGGCTTTATAGTCTTTCCAGTAACAGCTCTCGCCCTTGGTTTCGTTGCGTAGTCTGACTTTACCGCCATCCAATGTAATTTCTTTAACTCCTTGTTGAGATGTAGGCAATTCAAATTCTTGTCGATTGACTAATCTTTGTAATGTACTGTGAGAAATTTTGATACCCGTAAATTTTTCCAAATCTTTTTCTGCCATTTGATAAGATTCGTTAGCAGTGATTAAAAGACAGCAGTTTTCCATCAGTGGACTAAATTGACTGTAAGCTTTTAATCCAAAATATTTTGCCTGATTATCTGTAATGTCGAGCGAGCCGATTATTGATTTTATTTTTCGGGGTTTTCCTGTTTTAATTCCTGATACTGCTGAAAAAAAAAGTTACCTATTTCTGGACCAACTTCTGATAACATTTTCTGACGGACTGATTTTTCTATACTTTCAAAACTTTTTAACTCGGTTGGCTCTGTATTTCTGTAAAGAATTTTTGCTACCGCTTTTAAGTGGGCTTTTAGCTGTTGTTGGTCTGAGGGTATCATTTTATTTACCTCATCTTTATTTGACGATTTTACTAGCTTTTTCATTTTAACTCTTTTTTGACACCTTCGCAAAAGTGAGATGCACCCCATTTAACTCCCTAAGAACCAGCATTTTCCAATTCTTCCCGCAGCATTTCCCGGTATACTTTCGGCAAACGAGAACTCATAGAATTGTTCTCAATTCCATATCCCAAACTCGTCCAAGTTCCCGAAAGCATCCGCAATACCTCAGTTAATCTTTCCTGCCGCAACATCTCAGGAATATCAGCTTTCCAAAACTTGCGATCGCTCAACCAAGCATAAACCACAGCATCCTGATCTTCTGGTTCAAAACTGTAATCTTCCCAGAATAAAAAATTAGCACGACGGGCGTTATAGCGCTTAGCCTTATCCTTCCAAGTTGTAGTCAGAAATTGATACCTGCCTGCTGCCGTAGTACACTTGCCCCGATTCGGGCCATTAACAATCTTCACACACCAGTCAGGATGGCGGCTCAAATCTAATATATATTTGCCACCGTAAACAACGTGATAAGGGCGAGCAACATTCGACTCGCTAGCAGAAATAGTTCGCATCAGAGCTCGAAGGTAAGGATCGCCGGTTTTCATAGCCAGCGGTGGCACATTTCTCCCCTCACTCGCCGACGGCGACAACTGCTGATTTCCCCGCAAACTGTCAACCACAAAAACACCGCCGCCAATCACAGCGCCTATTAAAAGTAGAAATCCGAGGATTTGAATCTCTGATCGCCTCAGCAAACCTCTTTTTCGACGGCTCAATTTCTCAGCTTCTAGCCAACTCATTTCCATTTCCGAAATTTCGGCTAATTTTCGAGCCACCCGCATCCGGCGCACCCGAAAATCGTATTGATATAGGGGAGCCGCTAACAGCGTTAAACTCGATAAAATCCCCGCCAATTTAATCAGCCAGAAATCTAATTCACCGGCTATGGCAACATTTGTCAGAGTAGATATTCCTGTTAGTAACTGAGCCGGATCGATCGATCGCGCTGGCCAATAAAAAATCGCAAGTTGCACCAACAGAGACAGATTAAATGCAAAAAAAATCACTACAACAGCATTCAAGCCTTCTCGCAAGTGCGATCGAATACCCGTATGCCTGCGCTTGAACTTGCGCGCAACGCGAAAGCGCCCCGGCAGCATAATTAGTAAGGGATTTAAGATTTTGACTGCTAAAAAGTGACAAACAAAAAACACAGGCAACTGAATCAGCCAAGCCACCAGCAGTAGAGTCAGAAAGCCGATATCGTCGCTGACAAAAGGAATGCCTCTGCGAAGAACAAAACTAAAACTCTGAGCGAGAGCAAATGCCCTTAACCACGAAATCGGATAGGGGAACCAAGCTGGCCACTTGAGAGTTTTCATGCTGCGAGAACGAAATTTTAAGGGCGAATCGTAAAACTATTAAGATTTTGCCAGATTTGGCGATCGGAAAATTGGTGTAGGGTGCGTCAGCCCCAATCTTTGACCGAACTCACATCTTGCACCATTCTCGATAAGCCTTTTTTGGGCGGGCAGGATAAGCCTTTTTTGGGCGGGCAGGATGCCCACCCCACAAGAAAATGCACTTTTTGTGGAACAGGCCGGAAAGCCTGTTCTTGACAATGGTGCAACATCTCAGATCCAAATCAAAGTGTTTTTTGTCTGACGCACCGAACCCAAGCGAGGCTAATTCAATCAAATCACACTGGCAAACAACTCCTCAAAACTCTTTTGCGGAGCCTCGGACTTAGCCACAATTTCCACAACCTTGTTGCGAGAAGTCGGCTGAAACAGCGCCTCCAGGCACACTTGGGCTACCTTGGTGCGGGGAATGCTGCTCTCAAACATTTTGTCGGCACCAGTCATGACGATCGCATCTGAATTATCCTCATTTTTGAGACCGCCCGGACGGACGATCGTATAAGTCAAGCCGCTTTTTTGCAAATACTCCTCGGCTTGCTTCTTCCAAACCAGAATCAGCCAGAACAAATTCAGCGGGTGAAAAAACTGAGAGACGCACAAAGAAGTCACAAGCACAAAATGCTCAATGCCCTTAGCCTTAGCTGCATCCACCAAATTTTTAGTACCTTCAAAATCCACCTTGTAAGGCGCTGTCGGGTCAAAACCAGGGGCCGCCCCTGTCGCGCACAGCAATACCGTACTATCGCCGATGGCATCGCCCAGGGAAGTCGCATTTAATACATCCCCAGTCACTAACTCAGCCTCCGGTGGTAAAATTTGTCTAGCTGTGTCTAGATTTCGGACTAAGGCGCGCACGGGAATACCTCGCTTGACCAATTCTGCGACGATGCGGCGGCCAGTCTGACCTGTGGCTCCTGCTACAAATGCTTTCATAAGTCGAGTTATGCTGAACTAGGGTAAGTTTTGTTACTATCAATTTCTCAATTGTAGGGAGGAAACTTCCTTAACACATCCCCAACCGGATCGATTGGCGTGTATAACAGGAGAGCATACAATGAAGCAGGATTCCGCTGAATATCAAACTGTTGAAGCTTCTGACGAAAATTACTACCCAGATGCGAGTTTCCAACAGCCCGAAAGTGGCAGCGCGGATGCAGGAGAGGAAGTTGAGCCGATTTGGTTTCACACGCATTTTGAAGACAGCATGGAGATGTACGCCGATGCGGAGACGGTGGCGAAGCATTTGAACAACCACAAGACTTGGTTTTGCCACTGCGCTTCGCCCATGAAGGCCGAGCCGCTCGGCGAAAACGGCTATGATTTATTAATCGGGCGTTTTGGGGCTTTCGGCTACCGTGTTGAAGCGAGAATTGGTTTAGAGTTGCTGCCGCCTGACGCTGAAGGCTGCTATTTGATTAAGACTATTCCGGTTCCGGATTATACCTCGCCTGGGTATGAAGTGGATTTTCGATCGGCAATGAAGCTAGTGGAGATACCGTCTCAGGAGTTTGCCGCCGATTGGCCGAGCTCGGAACGTGCTAAGCTGCCGCCTGCGATTACCAGCGCTACGTGGAAGCTGGATTTGGCTGTGGGAGTTTGCTTTCCCAAGTTTATTCGATCGATGTCTCAACCTTTAATAGAAAAAACCGGCGATGCGCTTTTGGAAAAAATCATCAAACAAGTTAACCGGCGCTTGACTTATAAAACTCAGGTTGTTTTTCACGAAAGTTTGGGCATTCCTTTTCCGAAAAATCCTAAGAAACATTAAGAATACTTACGCTCTAACCTGTACTGTATTTAAATTGTATGTTAAGTGCGCGAGCTCCTCCCCACCCCACAAGAGTAAAGATTTATTTTACTTGGCAATTTAAATGCGGATTAGCTTAACTCGCATTTGTAGGGTGTGCACTGCACACCTTACTCATAAGTGCGATCGTAATAACTCATACCATTTTAGATTTTAGACTTCGGCGTGAGCGCTCAGTCGCACAATTTTAGATTAAATTATTGGGAATAACTGATTGTGTATGGGTTGGGAACACGAGCCTACAATTGCTTTTTTGAAACTGATATCACTGTCTCCTGGTGCTTAGGGCGTGCCTTATGCCTATGTTTTTGAATCCAACAGTTGCTTGAGCAGTTAATCCAAATAACCAAGTTATTGCTAATAAAATTTAAGGGTAAGGTCATGATTGCATTTTGACATATAGCAATCCTTGCAGGAGTCGTAATTTTTTTACCCCACCCCAACCCTCCCCGAACCCGCTGGGAGTCCGTAAGAAATTCACAAATGATGCCAGAATTGCTATATGCTGATTTCTTATCGCCGGAATTAGTTTTTATTATGAGTCAATTTAGCACAGGGTTGGACACAATAGTCTCAAGTCAGATGTCATCAACTTCGACAGCATTGTTATTAAAAAATTCTGCTTCTGTCATAATGCTTTCCCTCCTTATTGCCTGATGATTAAGCAATGTACCCGACGCAGTTCAAAGCAGGTTCCGATCGCCCTCAGAAACCAGCAAGTGTCTCGGATCACAAGGCCGATCGATCGCGCTCACTGCCCAAAAACCTAAAATTATGTCACATTAAGTAAGGGGTTATAAAATAACTCTTGCCATATCCCTAGAAAGTTATGACAACGAAACTAAGAGCTACACACACAGAGAAAATGGAGAGAGACTTGCACCAGTTGAGGGCAGACCAAGAACTGATTCTCAACCAAGTAGACAATGCGATCGCTCTGTTCGACTCGTCTGACTGCTTAGTTTTGTTTAACAAAAAATTGGCCGGAATCTGGCAACTGTCCCCAGAATGGCTGGAAACAAAGCCGAAGTGTCACTTGCTGTTTGCGGAAATTGTCGATCGGGGTTACTTGTCCCTTCAGCAGTGGCAAGAGTTTCAGCAAGCACTCGAAAAATCTAAGGATGAAAGTTTATCATTTTATTTCGAGCAATCCAATGCGGTTTGTTTGGAGGTGTGCGCCACGATTACCAACAGCGGCGGACGGCTGTTTACCTTTCGAGACGTTACGGTATACCAAAACTCCCAAGCTAGCTTGAACGCAGAAGTCAGGCGGCTGAGCTTTCTTTTAGGTTTAACCGAACGCCTGCAAAAGTCTGACAGTTTGCAAGAAATAGGTCAGTTTGCCCTCACCTATTTAGTAGAGGCAATGAATGCAGCTTTCGGAGATGTCAAGGTGATTAACGGCAAGGGAAACGACCGGCAAGCGTCGGGGATTTGCAACCAAGTTTCTAGTCAATTTTTGGCTACTTACGGGGAACCCGTAGTGGCAGGAATGCAAGAATTGCTCGACCAAGGCATTCCCTACGGCATCGGTTTGCTGTGGGAAGTGGTGAAAACTGGTAAACCTGTGTTTGTCGAGGATTATGCCCAACATCCCAATGCCGTGCCGGAATTTCGGCATCCGGGAATCGGACAACTGGGTATTTTTCCGATCGCAGCTACTAACGGCACAATCATCGGAGTGCTGACGCTGGAGTCCCGCAACATCAAAAAACTGCAAGCCGCCGTCCATCAACACGTACTCGAAGCTGCTTGCCGGACTCTGGGGGCGGCGATCGAGCGGGCTCAGACACAAGAGAACCTGCGCCAAGTTAATGAAGAATTAGAGTATTCTTCTCAGTTGAAATCTGAGTTTTTAGCCTCAATGTCCCACGAATTGCGGACGCCTCTCAACAGCATTCTCGGCTTTTCTGACTTGCTGCTGCGGCAAACGGCCGGACAGTTGAGCGATCGACAAATCAACTATGTAGAACTGATCGAAAAAAGCGGCCAGCACTTGTTGCAGCTAATCAACGATATTCTCGATCTTTCTAAAATTGAAGCGGGGAAAGTAGAGCTAAGTTTACAGCCGGTTCGCGTTCACGAACTCGCGACAGACTGTCTGAAAATGATTCAGCCGCGGGCAGACAAAAAGCGGATTGGTTTGTCTTTAGAACTCGACTACCGAATTACTAAAGTTTTGCTCGACGAACGGCGAGTGCGACAAATTGTGATTAATTTACTTTCCAATGCCATCAAATTTACCCCCGAACAGGGACAAGTTAAACTCAGCGGGCGTCTGGCCTACGGCAGCGAAATAGACGGCGACTACCGACCGGATTGTTCTCCTGTAAATGCCAGCACTCCTTATTTTTGTTTAGAGGTAAAAGACTCCGGTATCGGCATTCCTAAAGACCGCTGGCACTTGCTATTCCGACCTTTTCAACAGGTGGATTCTTCCCTGACTAGGCGCCACGAAGGTACAGGTTTGGGTTTGGCTTTGACTAAGCGATTGGCAGAATTGCACGGGGGAACTGTTTCTTTTCAATCTGTTTGCGATCGGGGAAGTCTTTTCCGCGTTTGGCTGCCGTTGACGGAGATGCGTCAACAGTTGGGAAACTTTGCTTCTTGTGCTTTGGATACCAAGTTAGTTCCTGCTTCTGCGATTGCTTTACCAATTGCCAGGAAGCGGATTTTGGTTGTCGAAGACCAGCCTTTTAACCAAATGTTAATTTCTGAGGTGATGGAATTAGAGGGGTACGGGGTAGAGATACTCGCGGATGGCAAGGTGATGGCCGATCGTATTCTCGCCGCCTCTGCTGCCCCGGAGTTGCTGCCGGATTTGATTTTGATGGACATTCAGTTGCCGGATGTTGACGGCTTTGAGTTGATGCGCCGAGTTAAAGCAGATCCTGTCTGGGACTCGGTACCGATGATTGCGGTGACGGCGATGGCGATGCCCGGTGACAGTGAGCGATGTTTGGAAGCTGGCGCTTCTGCTTATTTGAGCAAGCCACTGGATTTGAATTTGATGATCGCTACTGTCCGTTCTTTTCTCGGCTAACAATAATTATTTGCAGTTCCAGCACTGCCATTTATGATAATTGATAACAACAAAGGTTAAACTCAAGAGTAGATAAATATCTATATGACTTGCCCGCACTTGCATCCGAAAGCCGGTTCCTACGAAAAGTATCGAGTTTAGTAAGGAGAAATATACGAATCAACCCGTTTTCGAGCTTCCCCACGCGCAACTTCCGAGCTAAATTCAATATATTATATCATATTCCATGTCAAACAAGTCGCCCTGCATCATGTTGGTTGATGACGAGCCAGCTAATCTGACTTTACTGGAAGAGTTATTGCACCTGAAAGGATATGCTACAGTATCAGCGCTATCGGGCCATGAAGCGCTCTCGCTTGCCCGCGCATCTCGACCCGATTTAATTTTACTAGATATTATGATGCCGGAGATGAACGGTTTTGATGTGTGCGAGATCCTGCGGAAGGATACGGCATTGCAAACTGTACCGGTGATTTTTTTAACTGCCCTCGATGACGATATGTCTCGCATCAAAGGGTTAGAAATGATGGCAGATGATTATTTGACAAAGCCTTTTAACAGTCGTTTGTTGCTGGCAAAAGTGGAAAATATTTTGCAGTTGAGCCAAATGCGATCGCAAGCTGTATCTTCCCAATTCCACCAGCAGGTAAAAGAGCAAAGCAAACGCCAAATCGCCGCAGCTTGGGAAGCCAACGAATATCTTTCCGAAAAATTTCAGCTATTTGTGCCAGAGCAACTTCTCGAACGAATTGCGCCGCAAGGAATAGAATCAATTCAGTTGGGCAATGTTACAGAAGAAGAGCTGACTGTTTTATTTTGTGACATTCGCGGGTTTACTACGATCGCCGAATCTCAACAAGCTCGCGAGACTTTTGAATGGTTGAACGCTTTTTTTACTAAAATGAACGAGTGCATAACGTCTCACGGCGGGTTTATTGACAAATACCTAGGCGATGCAATCATGGCAGTATTTGACAAGCCCAATTCTCACGCTATGGATGCGATCGAAGCCGCAGTAGCAATGCAAGAAACTTTGCAAGAATTTAATGCCAGTCGCCACCAATACAATTTAGAATCTCCCGTCAATATAGGTACCGGAATTAACACCGGTATCGGCATGATCGGCACTTTAGGTTCCGATCGTCGCATGGACTCTACAGTCATCGGCGATGTGGTAAATACAGCTTCTCGGTTAGAAAATTTAACTAAAATATACGGCTGCCAAATTATTGTTAGCGAAAATGCCATTGTTCATGCGAGAGAATTTCTCAATGGCATAAGTTCCAACTGCCACTCAAAAGAAAGTTTATTATTAAAGTGCGACTTAGAAGTGGAAACACAGGAGAGTATGATTTCTACTTCTGGGGCGACTGCTGCTGACAGCCATTTGCCCAGCAACAATTATTACTATCGCTGGATCGATCGAGTAACCCCGCGCGGCAAGCAGGAAGCTATTGAAATCTACGAAATCTGGAGCGCCTCCTGTCCCGACTCTGAGGCAAAGCAGCTTACCCAGAGTTTATTTGACAAAGGAATTCAAGGATGGCAATCCGAAAGATTTGTCGCCGCCTTGGGATATTTTCAGCAACTAATCGAACAAAACCCTGCTGATACAGTCGTCCGTTTTTATATAAGTCGCTGCCAGGAAAAACTAGGTTTTCTACCTGTAAATAGCAGTTCATAAAGATTTAACTTTTAGGGCGGGCTAGAAGCCCACCCCACAATACCTTAGACCTATTGCAAAAGTAGCTAACTATCCTGCGTTGCATCTGTGCTTTCCGTATCAATGAAAGATTTATCCAATAAGTCTACTCTAATTGGAGTTAGCGGGACTTAAACAAAAAATAGGAGATAAATGAGTTAGAATGCTTACAGAGCAAGGATATAACGTTCAAAGAATGAGCGATGGAAGAGACCACCCGTGCTGCCATGCCCCCCTGCTTTGATTTATGATGTCAAAGATTTGACGAGATCTTTGGTCAGATTGCCCAAAAACGGGAGTTTAGGAACTATTTAGGCGGATTATTGGGCGAAAGGGTAGGTATTGTGTTGATTAATTTATTGCTGGGAAGTCCCTTACCCAGCAGTGGCCTGTCACCATGGCATGAACTCAGAAAAATTTTCCATAATTATTAAATTTAACTTTGAAGTAGGATTTATCCCTTGTCAATCTGGTGCAAATCTGGTAGGGTTTAATATATTCATCAAAGGTGGGAGATGGTTAAGGTACAAACTACTCAGCCACAAAAAATCTTGATTCTGGCAGCAATTCCCCACGGTTTGCGCTTGGATAAAGAAATTAGGGAAGTTGAAGAAGGTATCCGACGTGCTGTAAGGCGGGATATGTTTGAGGTTGATATTAGGACTGCTGTTAGACCCCAGGATATTCGCAGGGCGATCGCCGAAATACAACCCCAAATTGTCCATTTCTGTGGACACGGTTTAGAAGATGGAAGTTTGGTGTTAGAAGATGATGGCGGACAGAACAAAATTGTGCCACCAGAAGGGCTGGCATCGCTGTTTGAGTTACACGCAGATTATGTAAACTGTGTGATCTTAAATGCTTGTCACTCTGTCAAATCTGCTGAAGCCATTAGTGAATATATTAATTATGCCATTGGCATGAACCAGCAGATTCAGGATAAATCCGCAATCCAGTTCGCTCAAGGTTTTTATGATGGATTGGGTTACGCGACTTCAAAAATTCAAGATGTATTTCAAAGAGCCTTTCAGGAAGGTTTAGTGGCGATTAAGCTAGAAAACCTTTCCCAAGCCAAGATTCCAGTTATTAAAACAAGAATAAACATAGATAAATCACAAAAACCCAAGGAGGATTCTTTAGTGGACGCTATTTCTCTGATTATTGCTGCTTTAGGTGCTGGTGCGCTTGCTGCTACTAAAGATACTGCCGGAACAGCCGTTAAAGATGCCTATCAGGGTTTGAAAACGTTGATTAAAAAGAAGTTTGCAGAGCAAGGAAAAACAGATTCATCAACAATTTTGGATAAATATGAACAAAAACCTGAAAAGACGCAAGCTCTTTTGGAAGATGAGTTACTAGAAGCAGGGTTTGATAAACTTGAAAAAAATGACGAACTTATTAAGTTAGCTGAAGATTTACTCAATCAAGTCAAAGAACAGCCTGGTGGACAGCAGATCATTAACCAAACTATCAGTAATGTCAAATATGCTGCTACCTCTGGTTCGGGGAATGCAAATATCAGCAGCATCACTGAGCATGGCACATCTAAGGATAATTGACACAGGACTTTAATTAATTAGGGTTGTTGTTATGTCTGAGCAAAGTGAGATCAACCAGCGTGTTACAGAGGCGGAATACGCTGCTACCTCAGCGGCTGGCAATGCAACTATCACCATTACCAACTACAACTACTATCAAGAAGAAGCAAAATTAGTACGTGCTGATTTTAGGAACTCGGATAGTGAAAATCTGCCTTGCCCTTATCGCGGTTTGTTTCATTTTAGTCCCAATGATGCGGAGTTTTTCTTTGGTCGTGAGGTATTTGTAGAAGAACTTTTCGAGGCGACTAAAACCTGTAATTTTATACCCGTTTTGGGTGCTTCTGGAAGCGGCAAATCTTCGGTCGTTCTGGCGGGATTAGTGCCTAAACTTCAAAATCAAGGTCACTGGCTATTTACTCATTTTCGTCCCGATTCAAATCCTTTCCAGGCTCTGGCTTTGGCGTTAGTTCCCCTTTATACTCCCGATCTGGATCATACTGATAAGATAATCCAAGCTCGTAAATTGTCAAAGGCTCTTAGCGAGGGTGAAATTCCTCTAGCTGATGTCTTTGCCCAGATTAACCAAAATCATCCCACAGATCGGGTATTGCTAATTGCAGATCAATTTGAAGAAATTTACACTTCATGCACGGATCAGAAAATTCGCCTTAGTTTCTTGGATAGTTTATTAGATAGCTTTCCATCTTGCCCTTCTCAATCACACTATAAGCGTGTCCTAGTTGCAACAATGCGGGCAGATTTCTTGGGAAATGCGCTGTTATATCCTCGTTTTGGAGATTTATTGAAAACTGATATCAAGCTGATCAGGTCGATGAATTATGAAGAACTGGAGCAGGTTATTGTTAAGCCTAGTGAGAAGTTGGGAGTAACGTTTCAAGAAGGACTGGTAAAACGCATTTTGTATGATGTAGAGTCAGAACCGGGTAATTTACCTTTGTTGGAGTTTGCATTAACGGAATTGTGGAAATGGCGAAAGGGAAAACAGTTAACTCATGTAGCTTATGAAGAAATTGGTGAGGTAAAAGGTGCCCTAGCTCGCCATGCTAATGAAAAATATCGCAGCTTGACAGATGAGGATAAGGAAAAAGTACGGCGAATCTTCATCCAATTGGTACATCCTGGGCAAGGAACGGAAGATACGCGACGATTGGCAACGAAAGCCGAATTGGGTGAAGCAAGTTGGGGATTGGTGAAACAATTGGCGGATGCACGATTAGTAGTGACTAGCAATCCTACTGGGAATCAAGAAACAGCGGAGGTTGTCCATGAAGCATTGATTCGCAATTGGAGTCAATTACGACAATGGATGGAGACAGACCGTAGTTTTCGGGCTTGGCAAGAGGGGTTGCGGATACGAATCGAACAATGGAAAAAGACGCAGCGAGATGAATGGGAATTGTTGGGGGGTGCAGCGTTGGTGGAGGCGGAAGAGAAGCTGAAAGAACGCCGAGAGGATTTGTGCCAAGAGGAGGAAGAATTTATCCAAGCTAGTGCAGCACTGCGCGATCGCGAACAAAAGGAGCGATCGCGCAGAAGGCAACAAACTATTTCAGGGTTGGTTAGTGGTTTGGCGATAGCTTTAATATTAACCGGGCTAGCGGTTATCGGCTGGAGGAAGGCTCAAATCAGTGAAATTAATTCCTTAGCTCAAAGTTCCGATGGTTTTTTGAACTTAGATAAACCGAAAGCTCTTAAATCAAGTGTCAAAGCCGCCGTAACAATGCAACGTCAATTAGGGGGAGTAGATGCGAATACCCGGACTCAGGTAGAACTGGCGTTATTAAATACAGTTCACAACGTTGCCGTACCCAACACTTTGGGAGGACACGCAATGTCAGTTAATGGAGTCAGCTTTAGCCGCGATGGTAGAATGCTGGCTTCTGCAAGTCATGACAACACAGTGAAACTGTGGGATGTCGCCACTGGTAATGAAATTAAAACTCTTACCGGGCATACAAGCTCAGTGAATGGAGTCAGCTTCAGCCCCGATGGCAAAATGCTAGCTTCTGCCAGTAAAGACCACACAGTGAAACTGTGGGACACCGCCACTGGCAAACAAATTAAAACTCTCACTGGGCATACAAACGAAGTTAATCGGGTTAGCTTCAGTCCCGATGGCAAAATGCTGGCTTCTGCCAGTAATGACCAAACAGTGAGACTGTGGGATACCGCCACTGGCAAAGAAATTAAAACCCTCACTCGACATAATGGCTGGGTTTGGGGGGTCAGCTTCAGCCACGATGGCAAGATGCTGGCTTCTGCAAGTCATGACAAGACGGTGAAACTGTGGGATACAGCCACTGGCAAAGAAATTAAAACCCTCACTGGGCATACAAAGGAGGTTTGGGGGGTCAGCTTCAGCCCCGATGACAAAATGCTGGCTTCTGCCAGTAATGACAAGACGGTGAAGTTGTGGGATACAGCGACTGGCAAAGAAATTAAAACTCTCATTGGACATAATGACTGGGTTTTGGGGGTCAGCTTCAGCCGCGATGGCAAGATGCTGGCTTCTGCAAGTAAAGACCACAAAGTGAAACTGTGGGATACAGTCACTGGCAAAGAAATTAAAACTCTCGCTGGGCATACAGATGAAGTTTGGGCTGTTAGCTTCAGCCGTGATGGCAAAATGCTGGCTTCTGCTAGTGTTGACCACACGGTGAAACTGTGGGATACAGCGACTGGCAAAGAAATTAAAACTCTCGCTGGGCATACAGATAAAGTTTGGGCTGTTAGCTTCAGCCGTGATGGCAAAATGCTGGCTTCTGCTAGTGTTGACCACACGGTGAAACTGTGGGATACAGCGACTGGCAAAGAAATTAAAACTCTCGCTGGGCATACAGATAAAGTTTGGGCTGTTAGCTTCAGCCGCGATGGCAAAATGCTGGCTTCTGCCAGTGATGATAAGACGGTGAAACTGTGGGATACAGCCACTGGCAAACAAGTTCAAACATTGATTGGGCATACAAGAGGGGTTGGGTGGGTTAGCTTCAGCCCCGATGGCAAAATGCTGGCTTCTGCCAGTGATGATAAGACGGTGAAACTGTGGGATACCGCCACTGGCAAACAAATTCAAACCTTGATTGGGCATACAATGTCGGTTTGGCAGGTCAGCTTCAGTCCCGATGGCAAAATGCTGGCTTCTGCCAGTAATGACCATACGGTGAAATTATGGGATACCGCCACTGGCAAACAAATTCAAACCTTGATTGGGCATACAAACCAAGTTCGGGGGGTCAGCTTCAGCCCTGATGGTAAGATGCTGGCTTCTGCGAGTGCTGATAAGACGGTGAAACTGTGGGATGTCGCCACTGGCAATGAAATTAAAACTCTCACTGGGCATACAGAGGATGTTAATAAGGTCAGCTTCAATCCCGATAGCAAAATGCTGGCTTCTGCTAGTAATGACAACACAGTGAAACTATGGGATATCGCCACTGGCAAAGAAATTAAAACTCTTACCGGACATACAAGCTCGGTGAATGGAGTCAGCTTCAGCCGTGATGGCAAAATGCTGGCTTCTGCCAGTAATGATAAGACGGTGAAACTGTGGAGATGGGATTTTGAGTATTTACTTAAGCAAGGGTGCAATTTTGTTCGCGAGGATTTTAAAGTCAATCCCCCTAATAATGAAAGCGATAAGCATCTGTGCGACGGGGTAGGCATTTCTGCAAGCTTCAACACCCAGGTAGGGTTCGATACTTACGCAAATTCAGTGAAGTTAGAAACCTCAGACCATCGTATAGAGAATTTTGGACAAAGTTTTTTTCTTTAGATTTTCTTTATGACTAAACTTTTAGCGCTCATGTAGTATTGCAATAGAAACACTGTAAATCAATATCAATCAGGGAAAATCATGCTAGACATCTTTATCCTTATCTCTACTTCCTCATCTTCTCATGCCCCTATCTCTCCATCGATTATGCAAGTGCAACCAAGCCAACCAAGCCAATCAAGCCCACCAAGCCAATCAAGCCAATCAAGAAAACCAAGCCCACCAAGCCCAGACGACTACTCTAAATGTAAAGAAAATCATGCTGGCATTCAACCGAAGATGATATTAGTGGCTATGTCTAATGTTGAGGGATTTACACAGAATCAGTTATTGCAGCAGTTGGATGGAACGACGGTTTTAGATGAGGATTTAGAATTAAGTGATGAGGAATTAGAATTAGCACAGGGTGGGGCAACGACTGCCACCAGCAAATGTTCAGATGTCTTTGTAGGTGGCAAACAAATAATCTCTTTTCCCGATATTCAGCAATTCGTGGAGAGACCTGAAAGACAACAAGAACTAATTAATTACATCAGACATCAATTTGAGAGAAATCATATTCCTGTTGGTAACCAAGGACATCCTGCTGAGCAAATATACGCTTTAATAGCGCTAAACATTGGATACACAGCTCCTATAAATATAAAACGTGTAAGTAACGGCTTCAGACTCGCACTTACTGGTACTTGGGCTGGGCAGGTATGTTATACCAATCAAGGATGCCAGTATTAATAGCGATCACCCAATAGCAGCTAGTGCCGGAATAATTCGGGCTATTGGTATTACTAAAGCTAATGATCCAAAAACATCTGTCATTGATGGAATTGAGTACGACTAATACAAAAGGATAATACTGAAGGAAGCAAATCTTCAACCAACCGCAATAACTCATAACCTATCCCCGCAGTTCCTTGAAATAAACCAGGATTAAATACAGAACTTGGCAATTTCAAAAACTGATAACCTCCAGTAAGTTGACCGCGATTTACTATAGAAGAAGCTCGGATAAGTGCCTTTTCTCGTAATTCTGGGCGGATAAGCTTTTGTCCAGCTAATAACAACATTTCTGTCTTACCGAAATTACCGCACTCAATAGAATCTACATCAATCAAATCACTTGTGGGTGTAGTTCTTAAAACTATTTCTAATTCTTGCGTAAAATCATTTGTATTTAAAATCGATAAGCTAGCTAAACGCGCTAAAAAAATTTCCCCTGCAATATGAAACCTACTGGATTGAATATTTTCTTCTGTTTGTTGTAGAAAGACACTCCACTGATAAGTCATTGCTACCTTTGCTGCTGCTAAATAGGCTGAATCTGCGGTAACTTCATAGAGTCTGAGTAGAGCATAAGCAATTCCCCCTGCACCATGAAAAAAACCTATATATTGACCTTGCTGTAAAATATTCCAAGCTTGGGGTACTCCTGCCACCTGAACTTGATGGTTTAATAAATGCTGACCGCAGTTAATAGCGCATTCTAAAATTTTTGGATTTTGAGTGTGGTGATAGAGCGATAACAGCCCCAAAATAGCCCCAGATGCCCCATAAATAATATCAAAGTGCTGGTCAGCCGCAATCAATTCGGGGGTAATGAAATTGGCAATCTTAGCTGCATCTTCTATGAGTGCTGGTTCCCTGAGAAACTGGCTAATTGTCACCAAACCGTAGATAAGGGAACCTAAACCCATACCACCCCCAATTCCCTGTCTAACAAACCTGCGCTGGGATTGATAATCAAATGTTTGCAAAAACTTGCGAAGTGAAAACAACGCTCCCATCGCCAATTCTCGAAACTGATTCGTTCCCTTCACATAATCCAAAGCGGCTAAAAATAGTGCAATACCGCTATTACCGTTGTAGAGATTATCCCCCAATGCTGCAAACTGAAAGCACTTAGCATTCGGAATATAGTTAAAACCAATCCATTGCACACTACCATCACTTCCCAAAATTGCCCGTGCTTGAATTTCCTCTGCCAGTCGCGTTGCTTCTTGAAGTAACTGTTCTTTTGTCAAAGGAATTAAGTGATCGCTCTGGGTTTTCACTGAATCAGGAGTTCTTGATTCTACTTGTAAATTTACTGTTTTACCTTCGGCATAAAAACATCCTTTAATAATCTCCACTTGTCGCGCCAAATCTTCTTCGTTTAAGTTTTCTAGCTGAGTCTGCACAGTTTTGTAACTTGGTTCATGGAAATACTCTGCAATCGATTCCCCTGGTGCTAATACCAGTTCATCACTACCAGGGCAAGCACTAAAATAAGGAATATCTAACTGCTCCATTGCCTGGAGTTCCTTTGATAAAATCTGCCAATAATGGGGTTTTTCATTAACAGTCAGAAATGCTCGACTCAGGTGATCGATTTCTATACTTTTATCAATTCCATTACGCAGCCATTTTGGGTGTTGAGTGTGTTCTAAAATTTTTGCATAAACCTGCGACATCCTAAACATAAATCGTACCTGCACACTTTGAAATGCCACCAAAGGACTATCCTCAGCGAGTAAAACCTGCTGATGGGACATTAAAAAACGATACATTTGTTCAAATCCCCACACAATTTCATCAAGATAGTCCCCACCTTCGAGAGGAATACCATCTAACATGGGTAGGTTCGTTAGTGCAGGAGAGGGATGATTCTGGCATCGGCTTAGGGCATTATTTTGATAAGCAATGCAGCCATTTTCGAGAAAATTCCAACGAGGAAGAAGTCCGGTACGAACTACAGAATCCCAGAATTGTTTATCTACTATTTTCTCCACTTCCTTTGCTTGGGGAAAATCAGCCATCAGTTTCGCTTCGGGCTGCATTAGAGTTTCCATATCGACCAGGACAAAATGTTCCCCATGGGCGACTAAATTTTGATGGTGACAGTCAGTTACTCTTAAGATATGCAGTAAACACAATAGCATTCCCGCTCGCTGGTAAAACCGTTGTGCTGCTGCTTGGTCTTGACAGGGTAGATGCTCAACATATTCTACCCAACCATAATCAGAGCGATCGCAAATTTTTAGAACTTTGAAATGTAAGAAAATATCCTGCTGATTGCACCAATCTAATAACTGAGTAAAAGCTACTTCTGCCCCTAAACCTTTTGGTTTATATATTAGTTTTAGTCCCGAATCGAAGGTAAGGGCTATTACCGTTCTTCCTTGATGATGGGGATCGGAAAGAGAAGGTTTAATATCAATGACTTTTCCTAAATGAGGCTGGGATCGAGAGAAGATTTGCTGAATTGCTGGAATATCGGCTTGCAGGCGTTGGAGAAAATATGCTATTTCTTCCACCCAAAAATCAATAGCAGTTGCCATTAGGCGTCCTAAAACTGGATATTCCAGGAAAAACCCTAACATTCCATCCGCTAAGAGTTTTTCCACAAAAGTATTGTATTCCTCTTGAGGATTAGTCTGGTTTTGTAATTGTATTTCCATCAGGGCAACAAAACGGGAATATTCTGCTGTCAAAGTTTTGGCACTAAGATTGAGTAGTTTTTCAAACAAGCTACATTCAAAAGTCAGGTAAGAGGACTCAGAGAGGATTTTTAAAGGTAGATGTTGACTAGATAGGGAATTAGTACCCAAACGAATTAATAACTGCTGTCGCGCCACAGAGATTGCTGGTAGCAATAGTTCTTGAAATGCTAAGGTTTGAGGATTAATCGGAGTCAATGATGGCGGATAAAAATTAGAAGCGGTTTCAATCATCGCCCTCAAAGTCTTTGCCCAAAATGGTAAACTTTGGCTATCTATCACAGGGAGCGATCGCAAAACCTGCTGTACTTGCTCAATATCTAACCCGTCCCAAAGTAGCCGCTTCTGGAATTTTTCCCAGTTTCCGTGAGAGCTTACTTTACACCAGCGTTGAAGACGTGATGTTAGCTGTTGTTCGCTCTCGGTAACTTGTAACTGTTTGCCGAGACGTTCAGATAAACAGCTAGCTTGAGCAATAATTTGCGTTAAGTCAGATGTTTTAACTTTCATGTTTTATAAAATATTCCTTGGGAGTGTAATCATGGAAGAAGCAAGTTACATAAAAGGGAATTATAGACCTCGATCTGTTTCTCTGGGCAAAGAAGAAGTGCAAGAGTTTTTGCGATCGCGCAAATCAATTTCCACTCAATGACTAACATAGCGGGACTTAAACAAAAAACCTGCTAAAAAGGGCTGCAAACCTTTTCTAGTATGGGTTTTACCTAGAAAATATTTAAATCTTTGATAGGTATGGGTTTCTGGTGATTTTACCCCCTTTGACGTATTTTGCTTGCCTAGCAAGGGTTTTAACCATATTAACCGCGAAAATTTGTTTAAGTCCCGTTAGCATCAAACAGCCGTCAAAACTTGCTCTCTCAACTTCCCGATCAACTCATTCACCCCCCCTGCATTCAAACGATAACTCAGAGGATGACCGATCAAATAAGCCGAACTTTCAAACAAAACATCAATTTCCACCAAACCATTTTCTCGCAAAGTTTTGCCAGTCGAAACCAAATCCACAATTGCCTCCGACATACCCGTAATCGGCCCTAACTCCACAGAACCGTAAAGCGGCACAATTTCCACCGGCAAATTCAAATTGTGAAAATATTCCCTTGCACAGTGTACGAACTTAGAAGCAACTCTACCGTGAGGAGGCAAATCCACAGTTCGTCGATAAGAACTAGATTCCTTCACCGCCACCGACAGCCGACACTTGCCAAATTTTAAATCAATTAAATTGGCAACTTTCGGCTTTTTTTCCCGCAAAACATCATAGCCAGCAATCCCCAAATCCGCTTGACCGTATTCCACATAAACCGGTACGTCGTGCGTCCTTACTAGCAAAGCTTTGGCAGTGCCTGTCGGGTCATAAATTTGAAGTTGTCGGTTAGAGGAATCGAGAAAAGCACTGAAGTCTAATCCAACCGATTTAAACAGCCGAATGCTATCTCCTAACAGTCCGCCTTTGGGAAGTGCAACAGTAATCATGTCAATTTTTAGAGTGTAAATTTCTCAAGTTGGGAAGGGGGCGATCGCGGTATAAGCAGAAACAGCTTTTACCAAACTCAGAATAACACATAGAGTTCATAGCGAAAAATAAATTTCGGGTATTGCTCGATCCTTTGTTTGGGTATATATTATATTTAGTAAGTTTTTATTTCGTCAGGTTTTTCAAGGGCGGTCAGTATGGAAAAAAATCAAGAGTTTGAGACTCAAGACTTTAACGGAAAATTTCACTGTGTAGGCTTGGATTCCCTAAAAAAAATTACAGTAGATGAAATCCTCTCAGGGGGCGGTGTAGAGGCAGAGGAAATGCACTATACAGTGGCCGTACCTACCGCTAACGATGCCAAAATCCACTGAGACAGATCATTCAATGCCAAATCAAGTGTGTTCGATGCAGCCCCCAGATTAAAGTTTGCAGAAAAACACGGAACGCTGGGAGGCTGTTAATGTAAAATGCTTGCAGAGGCTGGTGCATAAAACAGACTGATCGCGCGCTCGTCATTCAGTCTCACGCTGTTGTGTATTCAACTCTAAAACTTAAAATTTAACTGGCGATCGCAAATAGCTGACAGCTAAACTATGACCGAATTGACACTTGTTATTGGTAACAAAAATTATTCCTCTTGGTCGCTGCGTGCTTGGCTGGCGATGAAACAAGCTGGACTGGAATTTGCCGAGGTGAGAATCCCCTTAGACTGGCCGACAACCAATGAAGAAATTCGGCGCTATTCTCCCTCGGGAAAAGTGCCAGTTTTAATCGACGGTGATCTGAAAGTGTGGGAATCTTTAGCAATTTGCGAATACGTTGCAGAACGCTTTGCAAATGATTTGTGGCCGGCGGATGTAGCGGAACGGGCGATCGCCCGTTCCATCTGCGCCGAAATGCACGCGGGGTTCCAAAATTTGCGCGACAATATGCCGATGGACTGCCGCAACCGCTATCCGGGAGAAGGGATGACTCCCGGTGTAGAAGCAGAGATCCATCGCATCTTTGCCATTTGGCGCGAATGCCGCCAAAAATTCGGAACAGGCGGGAATATGCTATTCGGAAAATTCACAATTGTTGACGCTATGTTTGCCCCAGTTGTCATGCGTTTTGTCACCTACGGAGTCAAATTAGATTCAGTAGCAAAAGCTTATGCGGATGCGATTTTGGCCTTGCCTGCAATCCAGGAATGGGTAGCAGCAGCTTGCAGCGAAACGGAAAGTATTCCACACATTAAAATCTAGGAAAAATCAGTTTACTTAACCTAAAATCTCAAATCTCAAATTTGAAATCAGGATGCGGATTCTTTTAGTTGATGATGAAGTTGAGTTAACTGACCCTTTGAGTCGAGTCTTAACGCGCGAAGGTTATACAGTTGATGTGGCATTTGACGGAGCAAGTGGCAGCAATTTAGCAATGCAGGGCAATTACGATTTGCTAATTTTGGATTGGATGCTGCCGAGACAAACCGGACTGGCAATTTGCCAGAAGTTGCGATCGCAAGGAAGGAATACGCCAGTGCTATTTCTCACCGCCAAAGATACCGTAGACGATCGCGTACAAGGACTCGACGCCGGTGCAGACGACTATTTAGTCAAACCTTTTGAACTGCGAGAATTGTTAGCCAGAGTCCGCGCATTACTGCGGCGGCTTCCTACTTTTGATGCCGAGGTTGCTGTCGGCAGGTTGCAAGTTGCAGATTTACAGCTAGACTACGACAATCAATTAGCTTATCGGGGCGATCGCACAATTGACTTATCAGAAAAAGAATGTCAGTTATTAGAATACTTAATGCGCCATACCGGTCAATTGCTAACACACGAACAAATCCACCAGTATTTGTGGAGTGAAGCACAAAAACCCAGCAGCAATGTATTAGCCGCTCAAATTCGCCTGCTGCGCCGCAAAATAGAAGCCCCAGGCGAATCGGTGCTAATTCACACAGTCTACGGCAGAGGCTATCGTTTTGGAGAAGCAAATTAAAAATAATATAAATTGTACAAAAATCATTTTTACTTCTTCCCTCTTCTTTCTTCCTTTTTCCCTCTTCCTTCTTCCTGACATCCGTTACATCCGCCCTTGCGAATCCGTTGCCGAACTTCCCTCTTCCTTTTTCCTTCTGCTATATGGGAGCATCTCATATTTGTAAAAACACTTCTTCTGGCTCCTTCCTTCTTCCTTCTTCCTCTTTTCTCCTGACTCCTGACTCCTAACTCCTATTTCTAGCTTGGGCAAAAGTGAGATGCTCCCTGCTATATTATCTATTATCGGGAAAGTGTGCACCCTAAACCAGCATTTACGTATCTTAACAAACCAAAGTAATTACTGTCACCTCCGGCGGACAAAATAGCCTCCCCGGCGCATAAGTCCCCAAACCGCGATTCACGTACAGTAAATTACTCCCAACCCGATGCAAACCGCTAGCCCATTCCCAGTGAGTAACTACTCGATCGCAAGCCGACAGAAAAGGAATGAACTTTCGGATTCGTTTAGGAATCAAATAGCCAATCTTTCTGACCCAAGCATACAAAGGGCCGATACCGGGAATAACGATTTGACCGCCATGAGTGTGTCCAGACAACTGCAAATCAATCCGCCAATTTTGCAGCTTTTCAGCAGTATCAGGATTGTGAGACAATACAATCCGAGGAATCGCGGGATTTATTGATGCCATTACAGGTTTAGGCGCAAAATCGCCAGACCAAAAATCTGCTAACCCAACTAAAGCCAATTCTGACCCCAAAGGATAGATTGCTTCGTTGTACAAAACCCGAATGCCCGCGCTATTTAAAGCATTAGCAACCTCTCTCTTTGCCCCCGGCCAATAGTGGTCGTGATTGCCCAAAACCGCGTAAATTCCCACTCGACTTTGCAAGTTTTTCAATCGCTGCACTAAGCCGTAAATAGGTGCGGGATCGTAGGTAATAAAGTCACCGGTTAAAAAAACCATGTCTGGTTCAGCTTCATTGGCCGCAGCAATCGCCTCTTCTAGCAACCATTCCGATAGCCGCACCCCGTCATAGTGAAAGTCCGTAAGCTGTACAATTTTAGTACCCGATAGATTTGCTGGAAGATTAGCGATGGGTATTGTTAAATACTCTATTCGCAGTTTCCCAGTTAATAACCTGTGCATAAATCTAAAGTTTATTGATGACAGAGCGCCACATCTAGCTTAGCAAATAAACAAGCAAGACTGCCAAACTAGATATTCTTCCCTTTTCCTTCTGTCATCTGACTAATAACTACAGTCCGGGACGCAAAAAGTGGGATTTGCTCAATAAAATTGAAACAGAAATGCCCAATCTTCATTTAGGCTTTCTTTCAAAATTGTTTGGGTCTTACGCGCCCAACTACTACAGCATTTTTATAATATTATGACTTGCGTAACAAGCTGTTTAAAACGTGATCGATCTTCTTCAGAGTAGCATTCCCCGCCCCGCATCTATATTCTTTTGCTAATTTTCAAAGCTGAGACTTGTGCCACATCCCCATCGAATCGGGATACCACAGGGAGATTGCCACTACCAAACACTATCTCATGACTAATTATTTATTAGTAAGTAAAGGGAAATAAACATAGCGTGGGGGAGGCAGAGTTTTGCATTAATAATGAACTGGCGGCTAGTAGAGAGCATTGCCTTACCTGCTCCTACGATCTCTTATTTTTTGTCGAGTCTGCCTACTTTTTAACTAATAACTTCTGACGAATGCCGCTTCTTCTCAATATATTGCTGGTGGTAATCCTCTGCCATATAAAATTCAGCAGCAGGTTTGATTTCGGTGGCAATATCTTTGTCGTATTTACCGGAAATTTGCAATTTTTGTTTGGAGAGGCGAGCGGCTTTTTCTTGTTCGGAATTATGATAAAAAATCACCGACCTGTACTGTTCGCCTCTGTCAGGGCCTTGGCGATTGATTTGGGTAGGATCGTGACAGTTCCAGAATACATCTAGCAGTGCTTCGTAACTCACCTGCGATCGATCGTACTCTAGTAGCACGGCTTCAGCGTGACCAGTGACTCTGGCACAAACATCGAGGTAGCAAGGATTCGGCCAGTGACCTCCTGTGTAGCCCGCAGCAGTCGAGACTACACCCGCAACCGCGCGAAACTTGTGTTCAACTCCCCAAAAACAACCGGCGGCAAATGTGGCTTTTTCCATCGTGTTACTCATCGTATTGGGATAAAACTTGGCAATAAATTATGCTTGACATATTCCCATTAGTGTGCATTCCCAAACTAATCGCGGCTGTACGTAGTTTAGCAAATATTGCCGCGCTTTTTCTAAGGGCTCTAATGGCGATCGACTAATTCCCCCTGCCAAAAATTGCTGCCAGTAACAGTGTTGTAAATAATCGATTAACCACAACTGAGATTCAGTATCTAAAGTTTTATCAATTTCCTTGGCCAATTCCAAAGCAGACCGCAGATTTTGAGGCAACTGCTTCACCTTTTGCAGTAAATCATCGGGTATTGATTGCAGTTGCTGCCAAATAGAAATTGCCTCCCCAGGACTGCCTTGAGCCATCCCCAGTACCTCGGAATGATCCAAAATCTCTGCGAATCCGGCTTGCTGCAAAACTTGTGCCATTGCTTCGGGATTCAGCCTAGAAAACTGGATTTTTTGGCAACGGGAAATCAAAGTGGGCAACAAAACTTCCACAGTCGGAGCAATTAAGATTAGCGCTGCTTTTCCAGGTTCTTCCAATGTTTTCAACAAGCCGTTAGCGGCTCCCTCGCCCATTGTTTCTGCTTGTTCCAAAACTACGACTGAACGCCCAGCTTCCAACGGCGGTCGGCTGAGAAATTCACCGATTTCTCGAACTTGTTCTAAGCGAATTTGTGGCGGTGCTTTCCGCTTTAAACCGGCTTCCTCTGCTTCCTTTGGCGACAGCCGTTTGCCTTGGTTCATGTAAGTTGGTTCTACCCAAAGTAAGTCTGGATGATTTCGCTGCCGCACGCGATTTTGCACGGAGGCTATTAATCGGGTTTCCGGAAGATTGGCTGAGAATAAAAGCTCGATGAAAGACTGAGCAGCTAAACTTTTGCCGATGCCGTTAGATCCGACAAATAAATAACCAGGAGCAATTCGGTTGCGCTCGACTGCTTGTGTTAGCAATTCTACTGGTCGCTCTTGTCCGATTAATGATGTGAAATAATCCATATTTTGTCAGGCAGAAGGAAGAAGGAAAAAGGCAGAAGGAAGAAGGAAGAAAATCTAGGGTTTCAGCAGTAATTAAGAATATTCTAACTGTCGGGCGCGGTTGCTATAATACCAAAAAGTTATTGTGGTTTAAGGGACTTCTAAATAAGTGTTTTGAGCTAATAATGTTAAATTATAAGTTGCCGGAGCCGGACAGGAAATTGCCGTGTCTCTACACATTATCTAGCGCTATTTTTGAGAATTGGTATTATTTAAATATCCCCAAGCTTCTAATCGGCGAGTTACAATAGCTTGAATTTCCTGAGCGACTTCATATTCAGGCCGATCGGCATTTATCCGGACAATTCGAGATTTATTTTCCTCGGCTAACTCCGCAAAACCTTGCTGCACAAGGTGGTGAAACTTCAAATCAGCTTGCTCGATCCGATCGCACCCTCCCCGGGCCCTTACCCTCGCTAAACCCGCTTCCACATTAATATCCAGCCACAAAGTCAGATCGCTTTCCAAGCCGCCGGTGGCAATGTCATTCAACTGCTTAATTAAATTTAAGTTAAGACCGCGGCCGTAGCCCTGATAAGCAATCGTAGAGTCAGTAAAGCGATCGCATAAAACAATCGTTCCCTTAGATAACTCGGGTTTGAGAAAAGTTTCGACGTGCTGAGCGCGATCGGCCGCGTACATGAGTAATTCTGCTCGATCGGATACAGATTCGCCCCCATCTTGTTTCAGCAACAAATGTCGTAGTCCCCTTCCCAGCTCAGTACCCCCCGGTTCGCGAGTAGCCACCAAGCGGACACTCAGAAAGCAACTTGCTTGCAGAAACTGTATCAAGCGCTGCATTTGCGTAGTTTTACCCGCACCTTCAACCCCCTCAAACACGATAAGTTTGCCCTTCATTGCCCTAAATTCCCATCTCAATAAAATAAATCTATATTGTTCTGTGGATCTGTTCTAGGTTCGGTATGATAATAAAGTCTAAATGCCTCACGGCTGGAGTTGTCTATGGCTCGCTATACTGGTTTTTTTATCGTTGCCGTTCCGATCGACCGTCTCCGTCAATCCCTGATTGAAATTTTAGAGTCATGCAATCTTGATATTATCTACAATACAGGAGATTCCGTCATGGCTCGCGAGCTCCCAGGTCAAGTTTCGATTGCCAAACTTGTCACAGCAGAAGTCCTAATTGAGAAAAACACGGCTAGCGACTCAGAGGTTCGCATGAACTTCGTGATTAAAAACGAAGAACTGCCCCTGCAAACCAACAACCACTGCCGTCAAATGTTCGAGCTAGTGAGTCGTTCAATTATGAACAACAATAACTGGCGACTTTTGGAAAGTATGGCACTGTAGCCATCAGTCAGTTGATTTTACATTTTAGATTTTAGAGTGACTCCACAGATAAATCTGGGGCCTCGAACTAACATCGAAACTTCTTTGCTCTCGACTCCTGGTGTGGGGGGCTTGTATCCGTCTTGGGATGAGGTCATTAGTCATTAGTTTCTAGCTAATGACCGATGGCCTCCGACTTTTATATGCAATCCCTAAATTTAAGCTCGAAATCCCCGGCGCAAAAACAAAGAATTTGTAACCACGCTAACAGAACTAAACGCCATAAATGCTCCGGCCGCCGCAGGACTGAGTAGAATTCCGGTTGCCGGCAGCAAGATACCCGCGGCTACCGGAATTCCCAGAGTATTGTAACCAAAAGCCCAAAATAAATTTTGGCGAATCTTATTAAAAGTAGCGCGCCCCAGCTCGATCGACTCAACAACATCCATCAAAGCATTTCGCATCAGCACAATTTGAGCAGTTTCAACTGCTACATCAGTACCGCAGTGCAAACCGATACCGACATCAGCTTGAGCCAAAGCCGGGGCGTCATTGATACCATCCCCCACCACAGCCACTTTACAGCCTTGGGCTTGCAAAGTCGCGATCGCCCGAGCCTTCCCCTCCGGCCGCACCCCGGCCAAAACATCAGCCGCCGTCAAATCTAGCTGCTGCGCCGTCGCCGCCGCCGCAGACGGCGTATCCCCCGTCAGCATCATCACCCGCAATCCCATGCCCCGCAAACGTTCCACCGCCGCCTTAGCATCCGGCCTCAGAGTATCTTTTAGCCCGATTACCCCCAGCAAAACGCCCTCAGAAGCCACGTAAACCGCCGTTTTGCCTTGCAAAGACCCCGACAATTGCGTCGCCACAGCGACCCCCTGATCCTTCATCCACTCAGCATTCCCCGCGAACACCCGCCGGCCCTCCACCAAAGCAGAAACCCCCAAGCCCGGTTCTGTGTAGAAATCCTCAGCAGCTAGCAGCGGCAAACCTTGTTGTTGAGCTTCCAGCAAAATCGCTGCGGCGATGGGATGACAAGCGCCCCTTTCCACCGCCGCCGCAATTTGCAGCAGTTTTGAGTCAATTGTGGAACAGGCATCTTGCCTGTTGCCAGAAACTCCATCAATTGTGGAACAAACATCTTGTTTGTTGCCAGAAACCCCATCAATTGTGGAACAAACATCTTGTTTGTTGCCAACATTAATATCTGAGTTCAAATCCCACTCCGAATTCTGGAAAATCGGCAAATAATCTGTGAGTGTGAGATTTCCCGTTGTCAGAGTGCCAGTCTTGTCAAAAACCACCGTATCTAATTGATGCACCCGTTCTAAAACATCACCACCGCGAATTAAAAGCCCGCGCTCCGCCCCGATGCCAGAACCGACTAAAATTGCAGTGGGGGTAGCCAGTCCCAAAGCGCAAGGACAAGCGATGACTAAAACTGCGATCGCCAATTTCAAACTTAAGAGCAAAGGCGATTGATAATGGATAATTGGCAATTCATTTCCCATATTCATTGCCCCGTGTCCCATATTCATTGCCCCGTGTCCTAAAAGCACAGAAGGCCAAATATGAGTGCCGGCAAAATACCAAAATAGGAAAGTTAAAACCGATATCGCCATCACCCCATATACAAAATATCCCGCGACAGTATCAGCTAAATTTTGAATCGGCGCTTTGCGAGTTTGGGCTGCCTGCACCAAAGCCACCATTTGAGCTACAGTTGTTTCCTTACCGGTGCGAGTTGCGCGCATCACAACTGCCCCGGATTTATTGATAGTTCCCGCCGCAACTGTATCTCCTGGTTGCTTCAAAACCGGCATTGATTCGCCAGTCAGCATCGACTCATCTATCGTTGTTTTGCCTTCGCAAATTTCGCCGTCTACCGGTATCTTTTCCCCTGGCAAAACTTGCAGCCATTCTCCGACTCGGACGCGATCGGCTGGAATTTCAATGTATTGTGGATTGTATACCTCTGATGTCGAATTTAAAGGCAATTCTTCCGATCGCCAATCTAAACTCGAAAGTTTAAAATCAACTAAGCGGGCTTTCGCCGGTTGCAATGCAATTAAAGCTTGTAAAGCTGATGCAGCGCGTCGTCTGGCTTGCTGTTCGAGAGTTTTGCCCAACAAAATAAAGCCCAGCAGCATCACCGGTTCGTCAAAAAAGCACTCCCATCCCATCCGTGGAAACAGCAGCGCCGCGTTGCTAGCGGTGTAAGCTGTAACAGCGCCTAAAGCTACCAAAGTATTCATGTTGGGTGCATTTCGCCACAAACTGCGGCACCCATCAACGATAATCGGGCGACCCGGTAGCAGCAAAGCTAGGGTGGCGAGTCCCCAGTGAAACCAAATATTGCTGAGAATTGGGGCTTTTGTGCCGAGTACGTGACCTAAACCGGATAGAATAATTAGGATAAGGGCGATCGTCAATTGCTTGATTTGCTGTCGAATTTCTTGCCCCCGCCGTTCAATTGTTGCCGCTTCTGCTTCCTGCTGATTCTCACCAGAACGAGACTGAGAGGGAAATCCATTATCAGTCAACTTTTTCGCTAAAGCTTCTGCATCGACAGCCCCCGGTTGACACTCAACCGTCGCGACTTCTACGGCCAAATTAACGCAAGCTGAAATTACGCCTGAATACTGCATGAGTTGGCGTTCCACAGCTTTCGCGCAGCCGGCACATTTCATCCCGCCGACATCGAAAGTAACAAGTTCTGGCGGTGATTCGTTAACTGGTAGGATTTCTGATTGAATTTCGGGGATTGTTTTGGGCAAAAATTGCATGGTTTTTTTGGTATTGATTAGAATATTTCGCCACTTCTGAAATGGTTTAATGCCCTGTTTAGACAAATGTCTATATTTTGATAATAGATAAATATTGTGGCATCTTCCGAAAGTGTTAGTTTTTTTTAATTCTTATTAATTCCATGCGGTTAAATCCGCAGTCCGGCAGGGTTTTCAACTATTGTCGGACTGCGAGTTTAACGCTAAGACACGCCTTGGGCAGGGTAGTGCTGTTTGCCTATTTGATATAATGAGCCAATTGCCTAGTTAGTATCCAGCTTTTATTTGACGAATTTAGCTATGACAGAAACACCCAAATTTTATATTGTCAAACGTCCTGCGGGTAATTGCGAAATTTTGCCGTTGGCGCAACTCGAAGAACAAAACCCTAGTATTATTGAAAAGTGGGGTCCTTACGATTCGCCTGAAGATGCCATCGCACGCCGCATCGGATTAATTCGCGCCGGCAAATGCCAGCCACAATGACGGATTGCGATTGCTTTCCTCTGAATCGCGAAAGCTAACGTGATATCAAATCTTTTAGCATCGGAATTATTCATATTTCTTCTCTTCATCTGCGTGAATCAGTGTCAATCGATTGTCATCTGCAGCGAATAAATTATCTTTTTTTTACCGCCGATACAGGCAGATAAACACAGATTAACGCAGATGAATTAGATCCATTCCGATTGCACCGTCCGTGGTTGACTGCTGACTGGATTTTACGCCCGACGATGCTACCAGATTTGAGATGACTCGCAATGCCACAGTGCAAAAAATAACGAAGCATTCGAGTTTAAAATTTTGGCTTTTAGCCGTAAATCTTCCCCCGAATGCTTTTTTTTAACTGAAACCCTACACAGGTTTTCTACTTAGATTTAGAAGGTGCTGCACTCGGTTTCGCTTGCGCTGCATGCGGCTTAGGTGGCGCAGCATTTGGTTTCGACTCCGCCTTATTGTTCCCTGTTTTACCAGTAACTTGCTGTGTCAAAACTTCCATAGCTTTCGCGTACTGCGGATCGGCCTTCGTAGCAATTTTATCGCGATCGCGCCTCAATTCCTGTTTTTGAGCGTCGGTGAGTTCTACCTTAAAATCCGGTTCAATCCCGGCGTGGTTGATATCAGTGCCGTTGGGAGTAAAATACTTGGCAATTGTCACCGCCAAACCGGCACCATTTCCCACGCCGCGTACTGACTGAACTAAACCTTTACCAAACGTCTTTGTTCCCACCAAAACCGCGCGTTTGTTGTCTTGCAAAGCACCGGATAGAATCTCGCTAGCACTTGCTGAACCGCCGTCTACCAGTACAACTAACGGTTTGTCTGTGAGCTCTGCCTTATTTGCCGTTTGTTTATCGGCCTCACCGACTCGATCGACCGTGGAGACGATCGTACCTTCTTTGAGCCACATCCGAGCAATTTCAATACTTCCGTACAGCAACCCGCCGGGATTGGAACGCAAGTCTAAAATATAGCCCGTCACCTTTTTCTGTTCCAAATCCTTAATTGCCGATCGCATTTCCGATGCAGCATTCGCACTGAACTGATTTAAGCGAATATAGCCGACTTCTCCGATCGGGGTTTTCTGCACTGACTTCCGCACTGGATGAATTTCTATTTTAGCGCGTTTGAGCTTAAAGTCTAATTCCTTGGTTCCCCGCAAAATCGTCAGCGTCACCTCAGTATTCGCCTGGCCGCGAATCAAACTTACCGCTTGATTCGTATCCATGCCTTCTGTGCTCTTGCCATCAATCTTAGTAATGATATCTTTTGCTAGAATACCAGCAGTAAAAGCAGGGGTATCTTCGATCGGCGAAATCACCACCAACTTTTTGGTTTGCTCATCTTGAGTCAACTGAATCCCAACTCCTGTCAGTTCCCCAGAAGTTTCAACCTGCATATTTCTGAACTCTTGAGGGTCCATAAACCGCGTATAAGGATCGTCCAGCTTCTTCAGCATTTCCCGAATTGCTTTGTAAGCTTCCTCGTCGCTGGTATAAGTCCGGTTCAAATAATCATTCCGCACCGCTTTCCAGTCAACCTGGTTAAAAGTGCCATCCACATAACTTTTGTCAATAATCTGCCAAACTTCATCAACTAACTCTTTAGGGCTTCCCCGAAAAGAAGCCAGAGATTTAGAACTGCAACCAGTGTTCGCAAGAGTTACAGCAGTGAGTACCACTGCTGCTGCACTTAGAACAAGCCCTCGTTTTGTTATAACCATTTGTCTGACGCGCGGGAGGAAAAGAGTTCAGAATAATTACGCTCAATCTAACACAGGCAAGGCCGGCTCGCGTTTGGCGTACATATATTATTCCACTTTGCCGACTTCTATTCAGGGCGGGCTAGGAGCAACGGCCCACAAGAAACTTGATATTTTGTGGAACAGGCCGGAAAGCCTGTTCCTGACGGGCTAGAAGCCAACCCCACAATAAACTTGATGTTTTGTGGAACAGGCCGGAAAGCCTGTTCTTCAGGGGCTAAGGATCGACCCAGCGATCGTCCGATTTAATCAAGTCAATCAATTCTGCCACGCCTCGGTCTTCTGGCACTTTCTTAATTTCTTCCCGGCCCCGGTACAGCGAGATATAACCCGGTTGCTTCCCGACGTAGCCGTAATCAGCATCAGCCATTTCTCCCGGGCCATTGACAATACAGCCCATTACTGCTATATCCAAACCCGTGAGATGCTTCGTCGCCTCTCTCACTTGGTGTAACACTTCCTCTAAATTAAACAAAGTGCGACCGCAGGAAGGACAAGCGACATACTCAACCATCGTTTTCCGCAGTCCCAAGGCTTGCAGAATGCTGTAGCAAACGGGAATCTCCTTTTCTGGGGCCTCTGTCAGCGAGACGCGGATGGTGTCACCGATACCGTCAGCTAACAAAGGTGCCAGGCCTGCGGTGGATTTGATGCGGCCGTATTCGCCGTCTCCTGCTTCCGTGACGCCGAGATGCAGCGGGTAATCCATGCCGAGTTCGTCCATCCGGTGCACCATCAAGCGGTAAGCAGCAACCATCACGGGTGCACGGGAGGCTTTCAGCGAAAGTACGATATTTCGGAAGTCGAGGGATTCGCAAATTTTGATGAATTCCAGGGCCGATTCTACCATGCCTTCGGGGGTGTCGCCGTAGGTAAACAGCATCCGTTCGGCGAGGGAACCGTGATTAACGCCGATTCGCAAAGCTTTGCCTTGGTCGCGCAGGGAAATCACCAGAGGTTCCAGGGTTTCGCGGATTTTTTCGCCAATTTCCGCGAATTCGGCGTCGGTGTATTCGGTTCTGTCGGCTTTCGGCTTCTCGAACACGTAAAGTCCCGGATTAATTCTCACTTTGTCTACGTGTTTCGCCACTTCGAGGGCAATTTTCATGCCGTTGTGGTGGACATCGGCCACGAGGGGTACGGGTTGGTAGGTGGCGTGCAGTTTTTGCTTGATTTCGGCTAATGCTTTGGCGTGGGCCATGCTGGGCACGGTGACGCGGACGATTTCGCAGCCAATCTCGTGCAAGCGCCGAATTCCTGCGACTGAACCGTCGATGTCGAGGGTGTCTTCGTTAATCATCGACTGAACTACGACGGGGTAGCCGCCGCCGATGGTGACGCTACCGACTTTGACGGGACGGGTTTTGCGGCGTTTGATGGTGGTGTCGAAGGTTGGTTCGGTAGTGAGGGTTTTAGTGGGGTTCGGCAGAGTTTGCATAACTGGTTGCGAGTGTTCTGTAATTAGAGTTTATAAAATTGTGTCTGCTGTTTTTTAGGTTTGCACAGAAAGGGTCTGTTTGGACAAAGAGGTTTTGGGATTTAGGATTCTTAATGAAATTGTGGCGAATTTGTCGATCGAATTATGTCGGAAAAGGGCGATCGAACTAAAAGCCAACCATCACCGGGAAGGCGAACTGAAGTTGGGCCCGTGGAACTAAACCGAACTTAGAAAATACAGTTAAAATACAGGCTAGACCGAGATAAAAATTAATATTGGTTGGCGGTGAGGAGAATGGTTTGGACACCGGGGCAGCGGTTAAATGGCGATCGGTATATCATTGAAGACAAGTTAGGTGAGGGCGGCTTTGGGGTCACGTACCTAGCGCAGAAAGCGCAAAACAGGCAGCGGGTTGTCATCAAAACGCTGAAAGACGACTTATTGAGCGATCCAGATTTGGCCCGGTATCGGGACAAATTTCGCGATGAGGCGCTACTACTAGCTGTGTGCAGGCATCCCAATATTGTGGAAATAGACACCTACTTCATTCACGATAATTTGCCTTGCATTGCGATGGAATATGTGCCAGGAGAAGATTTGTGTAAATGCGTGGTAAAGCGCGGTCTTCTGTCAGAAACAGAAGCTTTAAACTACATCCGTCAAGTAGGAAAAGCCGTAATAGTAGTTCACGAAAAAGGTTTGCTCCATCGCGATATCAAGCCACAAAACATTATGGTGCGTGACAATCAAGATGCAGTTTTGATTGATTTTGGTTTGGCGCGGGGTTTTATTCCAGATCGCACTCAACAAATGACTTTTGGATTAACACATGGTTTTGCGCCTCCCGAACAGTACGGGGAAATGGGCAGATTTGCTGAGTACACAGATGTTTATGCTCTGGCGGCAACGCTATACTATCTGTTAACGAGAACACCACCAACTGCTGCATTCTTGAGGGCTTTAAATAATCCTTTAAGGCCGCCGTTTCAGATTAATCCTAATATTAGCGATGCGGTGCATCGGGCAATTATGGAAGGGATGGAAATGGATCAGACAAAGCGGCCTCAGTCGGTGGAAAAATGGTTGGATATGCTTCCTCAACCTACCCTTGGTAATTGGGGACAAATAGGGGGTGTTTTGCCAACGATTCCTAACCCGCAGCCACCGCCACAACCTGTAAAATTGATTTCAGCAAAAGGAGTTGATTATCGTCAACTTGATCTGCTGTTGGCTAGCGAAAAATGGAAAGAAGCAGATCAGGAAACGATAAAAAAAATGCTGGAAGTAGCGGATAGAACAAGTGAAGGCTGGCTGAGGGAGGAAGATATCGATCTATTTCTCTGTGAGGACTTGCGAACGATAGACCAACTTTGGGTAAAATACAGTAATGGACTTTTCGGCTTTTCGGTGCAGAAGCGCATTCATCAAAGTCTGGGGGGAACCAGGGAATTTGATAGTAAAATATGGGAAGCATTCTTAGATAGGTTAGGTTGGCGTGTGAATAGTAACGGGTTGGATTATAGAGATCTCAAATTCAACACCAAAGCACCAGAAGGTCACCTCCCAGGCCGAGGACGTAAGGGGTTAGCTTGTGGCTTGTTAAGTCTCTTCTCTCGCGTCGAGACTTGTAGAGTGTAACATCTAAAGGTTACAGAGTTTCGTGAAGATTTATAACAGAGGCTTTAACCACGAAACCGCGCCAGTTCTACGTTTCCGATACCTGGCACTGCGAGTCATCTTCTGTTTTGTAGCAGTCTTCCCGTAGTTTGTTGTAGTATTTGCCCCGCCACTTGTGGGTTGTAACAATTAGCGAAGATAAAGTTTAATATTTGATGTGCAATCAACTTTGAAATTATCGGAAACATTAATAATATAGGCTGTTCACCATTTAAATCTCAGAGGCTATCTAAGCCAGTAAAGAGTTTCAGCCTCTGAAATACGCAGTTTAAATGCTAAACAGCTTAGTCATGGACGCATGGGTGGTCAGAAACCGGGTTTTTTGCCCAGAAGACGCGTTACAGCCCACAGACTCGGTAAAAAACCCGGTTTCTAGGGTGTGTCATCAATGAAAAGAGTTGACAAAAGCTGGGGAATGTGGGTAGGGTTCGGATCGCTTACTCAAGAGGAAAACCCCATGACACGGCGCTACGCTCCTTGTGATGACCAATGGGAACCTATCGAACACCTGCTCCCGGCTCGCCCCGACACAGTTGGACTCACCGAAGACAGATCACCGTTTCTTCCTCGAAGCGTTACTGTATCGCTTTCGAGCTGGAATTCCCTCCAGAAACCTCCCCGAACGCTTTGGAGATTTTCGGGTCATTCACACTCGTTTTAGCCGCTGGTCGAAGACTTGGGTGTGGGAGCGGCTGTTCCCAGGGCTCTGCTGTTAGGCAGACACCGAGTATGCAGCTATCGATGCCACGATGGTGCGCGCTCACCAACATAGTGCCGGAGCCAAAGCTAGCTGTGCCGCAGACGAAGATATCGGTCGTAGCCGACGAGGACTCAGTAGGAAAATCCCTGCCGTGGTAGAGATGCGCCGGGTAATCCCATCTCTTTTTTTGACGGAGGGTCAGACCACGGCACTTGTGGGAGCCTCGGAGTTACTGCCCCTGCTGCCGAAGCTGAGGCGATTGTCGCGCGAGCGAAGCTGACGATGCTGACTTTGAGAGTAAGAATTCCCTTGACCGAGCTGGGCATCTTCAGTGGTGATTCCCTCGAAAAACAATCGAAAGCACCCTTATGACTATGATCGACTTCTCTACCAAGCGCGGCATCTAGTCGAAAACTTTTTTGCCAAACTTAAGCAATATCGAGCCATTGCCACCCGCTACTACAAGCGGTCGCAGAACTTTCTGGGTGGGATTTACCTGGCAGCATCAGTCATTTGGCTAGCTTAACCCTCTGACTGTTTTGTCAACCTATCTAATTAATGACAGGCCCTAGCTTAACGTTAATATCCATCTAACAGTAGACAAGAACAGAGCTTCATTGATGCTACTCTATTACCATCTATAAAGATAAGCAATCGCATGATTAGGACGTAATTCAACACCCCAAACTCAGCACGCCAGTGGGGTGTTAATTAAAACGAACGTTGAACGGCAAGAGCACCTTAGCTAACAAAGAGAGAGGCTGTATGGCTCAAACAAAGAACGATTCAGAAATCTTGCCCGAGGATTTTAGTGACCCATCCGCAGATAACGCCTTAATCGAGCCGAAACAAGACCGATTAGGATATGCACCCTTCGCCAAACATCTTGCAGACAGTATTTGCCAAATGAACTTTCCTGAAGGGTTCGTTATTGCAGTTTACGGTTCCTCAGGTTTTGGCAAATCGACACTATTGAACTTTTTAACGTACTATCTCAAGCAAAAGCCAGAGAGCGAGCAACCTATTATTGTCTCTTTTAATCCCTGGTTATTTTCTGGGGGCGAAGACATTACAAGGCGCTTTATTGGTCAATTACAGGCTGTTTTGAGCCAATTTAAAGCTGTCCCCAAAGGGTTCTTAGGTCGAATAACCAATCTGGCTAAAGCAGTTTCTGAAATTCCTATTCCTTACGCTCAAGCTAGCAAGGCACTTGTAAAATTATTTGACGATAAAGAAAAGGAAACTTCTGACTTAAAAGAAGAAGTCGAAGATACACTAGGAGACCAGCATCCGCGAATTGTAGTAACGATTGACGATATTGACAGGCTCAGCGCTGAGGAGATTACTCAATTATTTCATCTTATTAAAGCAATTCCGAATTTTACTAACGTTGTCTATTTGCTAGTTTTCGATCAAGAAGTTGTCATCAAAACCCTCGCCGATAAACAACCTTTACCCGGAGAAACCTACCTTAATCAGATTGTTCAAGCTTCTTTTGAGTTACCTCTCCCAGATAAAACCTCACTCCGCAAGCTACTTTTTGAAAAACTCAATGGCATACTGGCTGACGCACCAAAGCCACTACTCAATCAAAATCGCTGGGGCAATGTTTATTTACAAGGGATAGATCACTTTATTACCAACCCTCGTGACATTACTCGTCTGACCAATATGTTAACCGTGACATACCCAGCGGTGAAAGGTGAAGTGAACCCAGTTGATTTAATTGCTATTGAGTCCCTGCGAGCCTTTCGCCCAATGATATATGACATAATCCGCAAAAATCCTAAATTCTTTGCGGGAAATGTGGATGCGGAAGGTTCTCTAATTCCGACATTGGACGAAATCAAAGATTTTCATTCTTCGTGGCTGGCTCAGTTTAAATATGAGGATAAAGAACCAATAAAACGGCTGCTATTGCACCTTTTCCCTAAATTAGAAGGTGTTTGGTATAATACCTATGCCCCTGCCCGAGACGAGTCAATATGGGGCAAGCAATTACGTATTTGCAGCTTAGATATATTTCCCAACTACTTCCGTTTAGTCTTAACACAAGATGAATTCTCGGAGGCTGAGATTAAAGCAATTTTTGCCCTGGCAAAAGATGCAAAGGCATTTGGGGAAAATCTTGTAGAACTTGCTCATCAAAAACGCTCTGATGGCACGACGCAAGTTCGGGCATTTCTCGAACGGCTTGAGGATTACCCTGAAAAAGAAATTCCTACCGATTGCATTCCTTCAATTGTGAAAGCTTTGTTTGATGTTGGCGACCAGCTTTTGCCTCCGGAAGACGAACCGCATGGAATGTTTGATTTTGGTAATGACATTAGAATTGAACGCCTGATCTCACAACTGTTGCGTCGGATTGACGAACAAGCACGGTTTGAAACCTTGAAAGACGCAATATCAAACGGTAACGCCTTATCCATAATTGTGCGCGAAGTAGCAGCCTTGGGTCAGGAACAAGGTAAGTATCGAGCAGAGGAATTTATCCCCACAGAGGAATGGCTCCAGAGTGTAGAACACCTTAAAGAACTTGAAGGAATAGCCTTGAAGCGGCTGCGAGATGCTGCACAACAAAACTCCCTACTGCAATCCCCAAAGCTATCTGAAAATTTACACTATTGGCAAAGTTGGGCAGGAGAAGAGGAAGTCAAGCAATGGGTTGAAAAGATTATTGACGATGACGAAGGGCTAGTTGATTTCTTGGAGAAGTTGCTGCAAAAAGATGTGACTGAGGATGGGTCGAACGAAACTCAAAAAATCGGCTACAAACTTGACATTAACTGGCTCGAACCCTATGTCGAACCATCCGCGATTGTTGAGCGAATGAGTAGTCTCGGTGAAACGATCGAGTTAACAGAAGATCGGAAAAATGCGATCGCCCAATTTATCCGAGAATATGAGATGCAGCAGCAGGGAGAAAGTCCGGATTAGGCAAGGATTTAGGCGATCGAATAGCAGTGCTAGAGGGTCGATCGGGTAATCCAAATAATGTAGCAGGGTATGAGGCAACTGGCTGGCGACGAACCTTTGAAACTCATCGTTCAGGGAAGCAACCAGGGCTAGTTCATAAATTTATTCCTATTCCTTTGCTTCAATCAATTCCGTTGGTTGCCTGGCTGGGAATAGGGCGCGTATTAGCTGACCCACAGGCACAGAACGCTGCTCGTGAACAAACACCAAGGGCAGGAGGGCAAACAGCCGCAGGACGGCTGAGAGAGCAAACGCCGTTGGCAAACCACCAAAATCAGTCAGACTCGCGACAAAGCCACCAAGAGTGATTCCGATCGCCCCAGTGATTCCAGGAACCGCCGCCGCAATAGCAAAATAAATCGACTGATTGCGTAGCGGTGTCACCGACATCATCAGATTGCCACTGCACAGGTCGATCGCTGCCCAAGTCGCACCGCCGAGTATGTGCAACAAGGGGAACCAAGCCCAAAGGAAAATAGAAGAAGTTCCAGCTTCTAACCACAGTAGAGGCGTCAGAGCCACCAAGACACCCACAATTATCATCACGGGGCGATTACCAATCCGGTCAGCCAGTCTGCCCCAGAACATCAGCATCAGTAAGTTAGCACCAGCTCCCAAGCTGTTATAGAGCGTTACAACACTGACATCGAGGTGGAGATCCCCCAGCAAGTAGAGGTTAAAGAAGGGAGCGCTAATGTTAACCGCAAAGCTCCAGAAGCCTCCGTAAACAAGAAACCTCAAAAAATTGGCATCCTGGAAGAAGCTAAAAACAGTCTCCCAAGGCGACAGGTGGTCTGTATCCGAATCGTTGCCCTGTAAAAGCTTTGGATTCACATCAGTCATCCAGAAGTGAACGACCAGACTGATTATCCCCAGCACGATTCCCAGAACCAAGACCGCACCGAAGCCAGAGAGCGAGCCACCGGGCCACTTCGATACTGCTAGGCCCAGAAGCGGCACAGCGATAAGATTGGTTAACGTAACAACACTATTGCGAAACCCAAAATACCGCCCCCGCAATCGCTCTGGTACTAACACAGCCATCCAGCTAAAAAAGGAAGCACGCCCCAAAGCTTCCATGATATTAGTCACCCAGATAATTGCCAGTGTCAACACTACCAACTGGTGTCCAGCCATACGAGATGAGCTGACCAACCAAATCCCTGGCACAACCAACAACCACAGCAGCCGCGACGATCCGAAAATCAACAGGGAATACCAATTTCGGCTGTTCGTGCGGTCTCCTAGATAGGCTCCCAGCGGTTGCAGTAAATTGGTTAGCTGAGGAATTGAGGCAAGCAAACCAATTTCTACTGTACTGGCACCGAGATCCAGTAAGAAATTACTCAGCAACGCGCCGCCAATGATACTGGAAAAGACTGTAGCGAAGCCTCCTTCGGTAGTTAATGCCTTGAGGCTTGTCCGAATTTCTCGCTTGGAAATTTTTTGAGGCGGCTTGGGAGAAAATACCGTCTCTGATAATGCCCTATTCTCTGGTTCGACTTTTAATACTAAATCTTTCTCAGTTGGTTGAAAATCTTCAACTACTACTTGCAAGTTTAGTAATCCTGTCAGTAGAGGATTCATGAGCGTTTTTTGTAATATTCGCTACATTAACATAGGATAAGCCGAAAAATTAACCTTATTTCGTTTATTCCCACATCCTCACTAGGATAGATATGTAAAAAAGTTGTTTGATAAGCAATTATACTTAAAATTTTACTTAAATTTTCGGAAATTGCACAAGGCGGTTCTTGTCCCCGCAGTAGTTCATTGCAATGAACTATGAATAAAAATCCCTCCCCGTTTACGGGGAGGGTTCGTCAATTCGCCATCTCAAGACTAAGTGGATGAGCTTGCTGGTGGACTTTCATCCTCAAGTTCTTCAATTAATGGTAATGGTTTCAAACTGGTGCGTCCTGCTTGAATAGCCCCTGCTTGACGCTTGAGTGTTGGGATCAGGACTCGCATTAGCTCACTAACACGCACAGAGCGCTGCTCGTGAACAAACACCAAGGGCAGGAGGGCAAACAGCCGCAGGACGGCTGAGAGAGCAAACACCGTTGGCAAGCCACCAAAATCAGTCAGAGTCGCGACAAAGCCACCAACACTAATTCCGATCGCCCCAGTGATTCCAGGAACCGCTGCAGCAACAGCAAAATAAATCGACTGATTGCGTAGCGGTGTCACCGACATCATCAGATTGCCACTGCACAAGTCGATCGCTGCCCAAGTCGCACCGCCGAGTATGTGCAACAAGGGGAACCAAGCCCAAAGGAAAATGGGAGAAGTTCCAGATTCTAGCCACAGTAGAGGCGTCAGAGCCACCAAGATGCCTACCATTATCATCAGTGGACGATTGCCAATCCGGTCAGCCAGTCTGCCCCAGAACATCAGCATCAGCAAGTTAGCACCAGCTCCCAAGCTGTTATAGAGCGTTACCACGCTGACATCTAGCTTGAGATCCCCCAGTAAGTAGAGGTTAAAGAAGGGAGCGCTGACGTTAACCGCAAAGCTCCACAAGCCAGAGTAAAGCAGAAACCTCAAAAAATTGGCATTTTTAAAGAAGCTAAAAACTTTCTTCAAGGGCGACCCGTGGTCTGTATCCGAATCGGCGGCGTGTACTAGCTGCGGGTTGACATCGGTTATCCAGAACTGAAAGATCAGACTGAGTATTGCGAACACAACTCCCACAACCAAGACCACACCGAAGCCAGAGAGCGAACCACCCGGCCACTTCGATACTGCTAGACCCAGCAGCGGCACGCCGATGAGATTGGTTAAGGTCACAACACTATTGCGAAAGCCAAAATACCGCCCCCGCAATCGCTCTGGTACTAACACAGCCATCCAGCTAAGAAAGGAAGCACGGCCCAAAGCTTCCATGAAATTACTCAGGCAGATAATTGCCAATGTCAACAGCACCAACTGGCGCGGCTGCATACGAGATGAGCCCACCAACCAAATCCCAGGCACAATCAGCAACCACGGCAGCCGCGACGAGCCGAAAATCAACAGGGAATACCAGTGGCGGCTCTTGAGGCGGTCTCCCAGATAGGCTCCCAGCGGTTGCAGCAAATTGGTTAGCTGAGGAATTGAGGCGAGCAGACCAATTTCTACTGTACTGGCACCGAGATCCAGCAAGAAATTACTAAGCAACGCGCCGCCAATAATACTGTAAAAGATGGTAGCAAAGGCACCTTCGGTAGTTAATGCCTTGAGGCTTTTCCGAATATCTCGCTTAGCAATTTTAAGATGCGGGTTTGTAGTAAGTACCGGCTCTGATAATGCCTTATTGTCTGGGATTTCCTGAATGGCCAGAGGAGCCAGAGGACTCGTTTCTACTAAAATTTTATCTTCTTGTGGATGCAGCATATTATCTAGGCACTATTTAAACACTCGCTCGGAACTACATTACTCCTTTGCTCTGAGTGCATTTCTAAAGACAAATGTCCTAAAAAATGCTTTATTTAAATCCTGTAATGGCAACCCCTTACCTGCTGAGCGTTAATTAGTAGACGCCATAAAGTATTTCAGAAATATAACCACAACCTGTCTCAAATAGTCAGGCTTTTTTTACAGAATTCATATAAAAATACTCTCTATTCTAGTATAGTAGAACTTTGATAATTTGACAAAAAGGTTTATAAAAAATAATTGTTGTTTGTAAACAAATTTTAAGTTGTTAGTTACAATATTTACTTAAATTAGTTTAGAGTTAATCATTAGAGGTTATTTCTCAAGATAGATTTATTTCTAAACTCTGAGGAGGATGCAGATATGCCACCTCTAAGGTATATGCAGTTAGAAGTTGAACTCGTAGATTTCAACTCGACCAAACTTTCCTAGAGTGACTTCATCTTCAAGCGGAAGAATTTTTAATGAGGATTTTAAGGAGTAAGCTCGATTGAAGCCAATAAATTACAGGTGGTTGCCGTTGTTGGGCTTCTAGGGGCATCGGACTTGAGGTAATCATCCACTTGGTTTTAGGAAGGAGGGGCCAAAGGAAGGGGTTGTCTCTGCTAGCACTGAGGTGAGGCTAAATTCTTTGGTGGGCGAGATTTGTATCTCTGGCGGTGAGGCAACCCCTTTCGTTTTAAGATAGGTCGATCGCCCTAGCAGTACATTCCATTAGCTAGAGGAGAGGAAATCGATCGCAGCTTAGGATGTTTAATAAAACAGGAAATTTTCTAGGGAACGATGAGCTTATTACTAATAGATATGGATGGTACGCTCCGTGAACCGCTCAGCGGACAACAATACTTCCAACATCCCAAAGATCAACGCATTATTGAAGGTGCCCAGATTGCCCTTGGCGCCTACAAAGACGATTGGATAATTGTCGGCATCACCAACCAAGGTGGAGTTGCCGCCGGTCATAAGTCTATGCAAGAGTGCATCAAGGAACAGCAATACACGCTTGAGTTATTCCCAGAGTTGAGAGAAATCTACTTCTGCCCCGACTTTGAGGGTAAAAAGTGTTTCCGCGTCACTGGTCACAATGTTTATAACCACAGTCAAACTAAGTGGTCTGGACATTACCGCAAACCCCGATCGGGTATGTTGCAACTAGCAATGGTCAGACACAAACACACCCCGCAAAATTCGCTGTATGTGGGCGATCGCCCCGAAGATGAACAAGCGGCGCAAGGAGCAGGTATACCCTTTCAATGGGCCTGGGACTGGATCGAGCAACATCAAGAGGCGATCGTCCCCGACCTTACAGAAGTAAAGTAATTCACAGGATGTCATGGAACGAGAGATTACAAATAGCAACGGCATTACCTGGGTATGTATTCAAGCCTATTCTGGGATTTCCCACAATGCAGAAAACCAGGATGCGGCTCAGGTTAAAGGACAAGAAGATACGTACTGGGTAGTCTGTACGCCCAGTGGGGGGGCAAAGTCGGTGCGGCTCAAGCTTGAGGGCGAATGGGAAACGTCCTACTCTGACGAGATGTTGCTCAACGAAATTGAAGCACAGCAGGGGGTATGACCACACCCAAACCAAGTAGTCTGGACATTACCGTAAAGTGCGATCGGGTATGTTGCAACTAGCACTGGTCAGACACAAACACACTCCGTAAAATTCGATGTATGTAGGCGCAAAAAAAGTAGTCTTACAAAGACTACTTTTGCATCCTAGAATAAGTGCCCAGGAGCGCAGAGGAAATAATTTCCAGCGGTAAGCATGAGGACCCTTTCTCTACTTCGATAAACTATTCTAGTTAGACGCTATAGCATTTCTTACAAAGGTGAGGTACAATAACAGCAGTGAGTAAACCAATTCCAAATATTTGCTGATGTAACTTC
>NZ_JAUBPR010000049.1:35387-45029 GCF_036700845.1 Microcoleus sp. S13_C5 | reverse complement strand
AGATAGTCTAAATGAAAGCTCATCACTATAACTGTATTGGTTGATCTATTTTACACCATAAACTCAGGAGAGCCGATTTTCCCGGAATTGATGCACGGATTAAAGATGTCCAATTAGCAGTAGTTGTCGGAACTAGCAAGAAAGAAACAGGGAGAAAAAGTCGCTGTTGCAATTCAGATGAAGTCTATCATGCTGATGTTCCTGTAATGGAAAATCGCTCCTTCTTTGAAGTTGATTTACGCCAAACATTAGATTCGATCGACCGCAAAATAGATGAGCAGACAGCTAGAAATAAAAAACTGTTAGAGCGAGTCATTGGAAAACAGGTGGAAGCTGATTTCCGAAGTGCAGAACGGCAAATCAATGATTATATCAACAGGTTTCAAAATGACTTCGATCGCGTTTTGAAGGAACGGGAAACGAAAGAAGTAGAAGCGCCGGAAATTCTAGCTCGTCTTGAGGATCAAAAAGCTAAGCTTATTGAGTACCTCAGTCAATTAAGTTCGATTCGGGAATCTCTCAATAGTTGGAAGCCAGTTAAGTAAAGTTAGAGAAAGTACGATCGCCCTTTTTTCCCAAAGTGCGATCGCCCTTATCTAACTTCTCTTCTCCTCACATTACTAAGCAACTGCAAGTTCATATTGCAGAACTAAAATTTCATCAGCTTTCAACATAGCCATAGCATATTCACTCCCTTGACTATCAGCAAACTCCACTAAATACTGACATTCCTTTTCCGTATCATACACTTCAACAATAGTTCCCACAAGTCCAACTGGCAAACTAGAAATAGATGCGTATTCTGGTTCCACTAGCGCTAATCGCGTATTTGAAATCGGCTTGAGAATCGCAACAGAATCCAAAACTCTAAAGTGTTTGATCATAGTTTCACAAAAGCTCAAATCCAACAACGGTTAGAATTAGTTGAAGTAATTTTCCCGAAGTACCTTCTCAAGGTTGGTAGGGGCAGGCTTAGTTAGGATATACGCAATCGCAGCTAGTTTACCCCTTTTACGCACCCGCCCTCCCCACGGTAGGATTTACCCCTTACTTAGGCCTTAAGTTCGCGCTGCTAAATTCAGAAGCAACAATCATCGACCCAATCCCCGCATCCGTAAATATTTCTTGCAGCAAAGCATGAGGAATTCGACCGTCAATAATGTGAGCACCCTTCACACCCTGAGCCAAACTCCGCACACAACAATTAACCTTCGGAATCATCCCCCCAGAGACAACTCCCGACTCAACCAACTCTCTTGCTTCTTGAATATCTAACTTAGCAATCAGACTATCCGGCTTGTGATAATCCTCCAAAATTCCCGCAGTATCAGTCATCAAAATTAACTTTTCCGCTCCTAAACCAGCCGCAATTTCCCCAGCCACTGTGTCAGCATTAATGTTGTAAGATTGACCGTTTTCATCGGCTGCCACGCTCGACACCACCGGAATATAACCGCTGTTCACCAAAGACTCCAAAATCTGGATTTTCACGCCACTGACTTCACCCACAAACCCAATTCCTTCCCGGCCATCTGGACGAGCTTGAATCAGATTGGCATCCTTGCCGCACAATCCCACTGCTTTGCCGCCAGCTTGGTTGATTAACGAAACAATTTCCTTATTTACTTTCCCCACCAAAACCATTTCTACGACTTCCATTGTCGCCGCATCAGTCACTCTCAAACCATCTTTAAATTGCGGCTCAATTCCCAATTTTTCCAGCCAAATATTAATTTCCGGGCCGCCGCCGTGAACCACAACCGGACGCATCCCCACGCAAGCTAGCAGCACAATATCCCGAACAACCTTGTCTTTGAGATTGCTATCTTTCATCGCCGCACCGCCATATTTGACCACAATGGTGCGACCGGCAAAGTGTTGAATGTAAGGCAGTGCTTCGGACAGCACCTCTACTCGATTAGTGTCCGAATTCCTAACAAAATCGCTTTGTTTGAGCATGGGTAAATTACAAAAGACTAAAAACTTAATTCTAAACTTTAATGGCTAAAGCACATATTAACAGCCACAAAAATCACTTTTTCCCTTGAAGTTATGGACGCACAGGCCCGATCGCCTTTATTGAACCCCATCCTCAAAAAATTCATAGGTTTTTTTTATAAAAGCATTAAATTTTATGTATTATAACTTATACATTTTTTGCTACAGTCAAGAAATGTATAACTCCCTAGATTTACTTAACGTTTTATGTTAACTGCTGTCGCCCAAGACTCCGAAAACCTTCAGTACAAGCTACCATCAGAGGCTGAGTCGTCCCCCCGGATGACGGTATTTTGCGATTTAGACGGGCCCATAGTCGATGTGTCCGATCGCTACTATGCCACCTATCAACAGGGATTGGCCGATACTCAAGCAGCTTATCTCGCTCGGGGAATCAACCTCAACCTTCAAATCCTCAGCAAACAGCAGTTTTGGCAGATGAAGCAAAACCGAGTGCCCGATGCTGAAATCGCCAAAAGTTCCGGCTTGTCGGGAGAAGAAATTCACGTTTTTCTCGGATGCGTGAGTCGCATTGTCAATCAGCCAGACTTGTTGCACTTAGATCGCATCCAGCCGGGAGTGCAATGGGCGATCGGACTTCTGCACTCCCGCGGCGTGCGGCTGATTTTAGTTACCCTACGGCCGAGAAATCAAGCAGTTCAACTGTTACAAAATTACGGTTTAGCCAGACTGTTTACCAGCATTCGCGGAACTCAGATGGCGGATGCCGCCTATCACAACTATACAGCCTTAAAAACTGAATTGTTGGCTGAAGTTGCAGAAGAATTTGAGTCATCGCTGGGTTCGGCTTGGATGATCGGAGATACAGAAGCAGACATCCTCGCAGGAAAAGCATTGGGAATACCTACAATTGCCGTTACCTGCGGAATTCGCAGCCGTTATCAACTGCAAAAGCACCAGCCTAATTTCATTCTCAGCGATTTGATTATTGCCGTTCATCACTTATTAGGTTCGGCCCAACAAGTAATACTAGAATGACTCCCGTTAACAGTAATTAGTTAACAGTTAACTGTTGACGGTTAACTGTTGACTAAGGACTAATGACTGACTAAGGCTTTTCTAATTTCCTGGTCATTTCCCACAAGCGATTGAGCGGAAAATAAATCACCGGAGCCCAAAGACTGCTAAGAATAGCAGAACACAAAGCCACTCGCTGATGATAGCTCCAAATTTCCAATAAAGACCGATCGCCCATAGAAAAAAATTGCAGCCCCATCACCGTTTCAGCTACCACCGCCATCCCAAACACAATTAACGCGATCGGAATCGGATCTCTCTCAACAATATCTACCGGAATCGACCAGGTTTTCTGCAAAACAACTGTTAGGACTCCTACAACAACTAGACTCACAGCGTGGCTGGGATGAGGAGCCGTCATCGCATCTTGAAGAAACCCCAAAACCAAGCCCATGCTAGCAGCTCCCCAAACTGTACGTTTCCGCTTAATACTCCAAGCTACCAACCAAATTAACAGCCAGTTCGGTCCAATTCCCAGCAATTCCATTCCCGGCATCCGAGTGGGCAATATCAGTATGCACAGCATCACAGATAGAAATGTAACTGCGAAGTTGAGAAATGGGCGCGATCGCGAAGACATCCGAGATAAAGCTTTCATTGTTGCTGTGCTCCCTCAGATGCTGCTGAAGATTGACTCTGCGAATCCTTCGGTTCGGCTTGCTTAGAGTGCGGGTAAACCACCGCCCACTCCAGAGAATTCATCGGTGCAGAGAACTCAACAACAGCTTCTGGAGCCGGAGTTTTATTCATATCCACCGAAACCACTTTTCCCACCGGCAAACCAGGAGGGAACAACTGACTGAAAGAAGAAGTTGAAACCACATCCCCAGGTTTGACATTGGGAACATTATCAAAAAACTCCATCACAGCTTGATTTCCGCCTTTCCCGCGCATAAAACCCATGTGGCGACTGCGGGTAATTCCCACACCCAATTGACTCGTAGCGTCGCTGACTAACAGCACCAAGCTAGTATTAGGAGTAACGCTGACAACCCTGCCTACTAAACCGCCGGGGCCCATCACAGTAAAATCTGTTTTGATGCCATCCTTACTGCCGCGCCCCAAGGTTACTTGCTGCCACCAGTGGTCGGCGCTGCGACCGACAATAGGAGCTACAATCCCTGCTGGTTTCTTAGCCGAAACGTAACCTAAAAGCTCTTTTAGCTTCTGATTTTGATTTTCTAATTCTAATACCTGCGCTTGCAATTCTTGAGTGCGCGCCGAGATGAGTTCCTCTTGCCCAGAGCCGTTGGCGTGAAACGGACGAGTCACCCAATTGTAAACTTCAAATACTGCCGCACCTTGTGTTTGCCGAACTCCCCAAGCGGCAGTTACAGCTAAACCTAAAAGAGCAATTGGCAGCCGCAGATCCCACCACTTTCGGAATGTATTTTTTAGCATAATTTCACTAATCTAAAATTGTTAAGTCAGGATTTTAGATTTGAGATTGCAGCCGTATTTCTAAATCCACAATCCCAAATTTGTTAACTACATATTGCGCGACGACTGCCCGCTGAAAACCCGTTCCAACTGTTTGTTTTCCAATACTCTACCAGTTCCCAAAACCACGCAGCACAGCGGATCTGCTGCCACGTGAGTGACAATTCCTGTTTCGTGACTGATCAGAGTATCTAAACCTTTCATCAGCGCGCCACCACCAGCGAGCATAATTCCCCTGTCAATAATATCTGCTGCTAATTCCGGGGGGGTGCGTTCCAAAGTACGCTTGACAGCTTCCACAATTACTGAAAGCGGTTCCGACATACTTTCGCGAATTTCTGGGCCTTTGATAGTAACAGTTCGCGGCAAACCAGACAGTAAGTGCAAGCCGCGCACTTCCATCATTACATCGTCATCCTCTGGAGTTGGATATGCAGAACCCACCTGAATCTTAATTTCTTCAGCAGTGCGTTCGCCGATGACCAAATTGTGAACTTTTTTCATGTATTGGACGATCGCCTCATTGAGTTCGTCGCCGGCTACCCGCACAGACTCACTGATCACCGTACCTTGCAAACTCAAAACAGCAACTTCCGTCGTACCTCCGCCTATATCTATAATCATATTGCCAGTCGCCTCAGCAACAGGCAGTCCAGCCCCGATCGCCGCAGCGATGGGTTCATCAATTAACCGTACTTCTCTAGCACCGGCCTGAGTCGCCGCCTCAATGACAGCACGCCTCTCGACTCCGGTGACACCGCTGGGGATGCCAATAATGATCCGTGGCGAAACTAAGCTTCGGCCTTCGTGAACTCTGCGGATAAAAGTCTTGAGCATCAATTCCGCCGTATCGAAGTCTGCAATTACCCCGTCGCGAAGCGGGCGCAGTGCTATGACATTCCCTGGCGTGCGCCCGAGCATTTTCTTAGCTTCTTCTCCAACAGCCAGCGGTATTTTTAAATCTTGGTCGATCGCCACTACAGAAGGTTCCTGCAGAACAATACCTTTGCCCGATACATAAACGAGCGTGTTAGCAGTACCGAGGTCGATACCCATATCTCTAGATAACGAAAATCGATTGAGAAGACCCACTGATTCGTACCCCCCCCAAAAACTAAAATACTATTGTGTGCAATAATGTTGTTACAAAAGTGTAACCGAGGTGGATTCTATTACGTTTTTCATCCTGAGTCTAGTCAGAAATGTACATTGTCGAGCTCAGGTTGAGCGCAGACTCGCCAATCATCCACTATCAATATGTTCTGCTAACTGGGTGTACAATCAGGATGAAGCCTCACAAGCGTTGTTCCAAGTTCAGTTTGGAGGCTAATGCGCGTGTGGACTGTTTAACTACATCACCGATCGACCACATTCCCAAAAAAGTTTATGAGTCTTAATGTTGTGACTTTAGTAGGCCGCGTCGGCGGCGACCCGGACGTGAAGTATTTTGAGTCGGGTACAGTTAAGTGTAGTTTGACGCTGGCAGTGAACCGCAGAACCAAGAACAGCGATCAACCAGACTGGTTCAATCTGGAAATCTGGGGCAAAACAGCGCAGATTGCTGCTGACTACGTTCGCAAAGGCTCTCTAATTGGCGTCACAGGCTCTTTGAAGTTCGATCGCTGGCAAGACCGCAATACGGGTTCAAATCGCTCGAAGCCGGTAATTAAGGTAGACCATTTAGACTTGCTGGGTTCCAAACGCGACAACGAGTCGGGTATGTCGCAAAACAACAGCGAATTCTAGCGTTTGGGGAATTTGGGAAGTAATATTTGTGAATTGGGTGGGTGCTCGTGACTTCAGAAAAGTTAGAAATTGTTCAAACTGAGTACCAAGCTGGGCAAGTAGCTTTTGAGAGTGGCCGGTATGCTGAAGCTGTGCAGAGTTTAGAAACAGCTACCGGTTTAGTCGATCGAAATTCCCGGTTGGGCGGTGAGGTGCAGATGTGGCTAGTGACCGCCTACGAAGCCTCTGGCAATACAGAAAAGGCGATCGAGCTTTGCCGCAAGCTCACCCGCCATCCCCGCCAAGAAACCCGCCAACAAGCAAAGCGCTTGCTGTTCATTCTCGAAGCTCCCAAACTCACTATCCCTCCTGAATGGATGGTGAAAATCCCTGATTTGGCAGCTTTAGATGAAAATCAATCAATCAGTTTTCAAGCCAATCCAAACGCTGATATCAAGTACGCTAAGCCCAAGCCGACCGTACCGGAACCTGTTGACTTGAGCCAGGTTAATACGAAAGATAATAGGTTTATTTGGGTGGCGTTAATTGCGATCGGGCTAATTTTAGGCGGCTTATTTATTAGTTATTAATCATTCTTGGAAGTGGATTCGCGAAAAAACCCGGTTTCTGTGGTCGGTTGGTAGCGATCGCGAGTTCTTGAGTATAGTGCGAGATGTGAGTTAACATAGGAGTTAAAAAGCTCCACATCCCGATCGTCCGCGATCGCGATAAGCTGTGGGTTCCATCTACAATCTACAATATACAATCCGATGACTTCACTCCCACCCAACCGCGCCAAAACACTCAAAGAAGCTTACCGCGCTTGCGATGTCAAGCCTCTAACGGGCGATGATATTGCACGATATTATGTGGATTTGTCCGCAGTACGAAACACGGTAGCGATCGACGATGTTAGCACGGATTTGGATCTTCAAGAACCGGGAGAATTTAACACAATTTTGTTTACCGGACATCGGGGATGCGGCAAAAGTACAGAGTTAAAACGCATTCAGTCGCGGTGGGAAAATGACTATCGGGTGATTTACATAGAATTCGATCAGGAACTAGATGTTCTTGATGCAGAATATACCGATTTATATTTGCTGTTTATCAACAAAGTAGCTGATGATTTAACTAAATTACAATTGAAGTTTGACCCCAAACTTTTAGATCGTTTTGAATCGTGGTTTAAAGAAGTCACTAAAGAAACAGAAGAAACTGTTCAATCTTCCGTTAGCATCGAAACTGAAGCAAGTGCAGGCTCAGAAATTCCCTTTATTTATAAGTTGACAGCAAAATTGCTCGGTCAAATCAAAGGTTCTAGTCAACAAAAAAAAGTGATTAGGGAAACTCTTCAGCGTAATTTGTCCCGCTTGCAAACAGATATTAATTTGTTATTGAAAGATGCTTTTGAGAAGCTGAGACAAAAATATCCAAACCGCTATCAAAAAGGATTTTTGGTGATTGTTGATAACTTAGACCGGATTCCTCCCAATGTTGCCAATCATTTGTTTTTTGATTACGCTCCTCAACTCCAAGAACTAGACTGTACAATTATCTATACAGTGCCGATTTCGGTAATTTATTCCTATAAAAATGTCAGCAATTTGTTTGGTAATCCCAACATCGTGCCAATGGTGAATATTTATGAATTTAATCGCAGTGAGTGCGATTTAAATTACCATCAGCAAAGATTAGAGGGAGTTGCCAGTTTGATCGAAAAACGGGTTGATGTTAGTGCCGTATTTGACGATCGACAACAGTTGCTAGATTTGGCAAAAGCTAGTGGCGGTCATGTGCGACAATTGATGCAGACGACTCGATCGGCTTTTCGCACAGCCATTACTCGCAAACACAGTAAAGTTTTGGCAGAAGATGTCACTTACGCTTTGAAGCAACAGCAATTTGACTTTGAAAGGTCTACTCCTACAGCAGAATATTATACCATATTAGCGCAAGTTTGCCTCAAAAAAGATATTGATAAAGATGAAATTGGACAAACTTTATTATTCAATATTTCCGTTTTGGAATACAACGGGAGTAGTCGGTGGAATTATGTCAACCCACTCGTAAAACAAAGTTATGCTTTCCAACAAGCCCTGGCATCAATTCAAGGAAATCCCTGAAATATACCGACAAAGGATTGTTGAACTCAATCAAGAGTCTTTCGATCAATTGCTGACGTTTGTCGATATTGTTCCCGACAAAGCCTTTGATTTGGGATTTATCGACTGTAATTTTGCCAGGGATAGAGATGCGATTATTCAGGCTTTAATTAGTCATCCCGATTGTCAAGAGATGCAGTTTGAGGTTTGGGATTTTCCCGATCCTGAGATGCGCTTTTTGATGGATGAAATTCTTAAGGTTTTGCCAACAGTCAAAGTTCAACCAGACAAAAAGTTGATTTTCATTGTGCGGGGATTGGAAAATGCGATCGGGATGACAGGGGAATATCCGCCAATGCTGGTAGATTTTAATTGGGTACGAGATGCTTATCCGGTTAAAGTGCCCCATCCCATGATTTTTTGTTTGCCAGATTATGCGATTACGCGAGTCGCTAATTTTGCGCCGGATTTCTGGGCCTGGAATTCGGGAACTTTTGTGTTCAAAACTCCTGTAAATACTAGAGATGATGCGATTTCTCAAACTCTGGATGCTAGCAAAGGGATTAGCAATTGTGAGTTGCCGGAAAAGCAGGAACGGATCGATTTATTAAAACGGTTATTGATTGAATACACTCCCTCGAATGGGCGCGAGGAAACTGAAGGGGATTTGAAAACTCGGATCAGGGTTTTGAATGATTTGGGGATTGCTTATCGCAGTCGGAGTGAATATAAAACTGCAAACTACTATCTGGAACAAGCGTTAGATTTGGCGAAGGATGATGAAGTTTTAGGGGATGTCAAGGCAAATGCTTTGCATGAATTAGCAATTGTTGAGCGCAATCTAGGGGAAATTGAAAAGGCAATTACTTTAGAACAGCAAGCTATGGAAATCTTTGAACGCATCGGCGATATTAAGATGAAAGCTGCTACTTTGCACCAACTAGCAATAATCTATGCCAATCAAGGGGAAGTAGAACAGGCGATCGCATTTTATCAACAATCTCTCGAACTTCACGAAAAAATTGGCAATCTTCAAGGGAAAGCTGCTACTTTGCACCAACTAGCAGGAATTTATGCCAATCAAGGGGAAGTAGAACAGGCGATCGCATTTTATCAACAATCTCTCGAACTTCACGAAAAAATTGGCGATCTTCAAGGGAAAGCTGCTACTTTGCACTGTCTAGCAATAATCTATGCTAATCAAGGGGAAGTAGAACAGGCGATCGCATTTTATCAACAATCTTTGGAACTTAAGGAAAAAATTGGCGATGTTCAAGGGAAAGCTGCTACTTTGCACCAACTAGCAATAATCTATGCCAATCAAGGGGAAGTAGAG
>NZ_JAUBPR010000049.1:0-35287 GCF_036700845.1 Microcoleus sp. S13_C5 | reverse complement strand
CAGGCGATCGCATTTTATCAACAATCACTCGAACTTAAGGAAAAAATTGGCGATGTTCAAGGGAAAGCTGCTACTTTGCACTGTCTAGCAATAATCTATGCCAATCAAGGGGAAGTAGAGCAGGCGATCGCATTTTATCAACAATCACTCGAACTTAAGGAAAAAATTGGCGATGTTCAAGGGAAAGCTGCTACTTTCGCAATGCTTGGACAGTTGTTAGCAGCGCAGGGAGATTTTGACCAAGCTTTGAATTATTTACAGCAATCTTTGGAGATTTTACAGCATTTGCGATCTCCTGACGCGCAGACAGTGAAAGAAATTATTGCTGCGGTTCAGCAGATGACTGGGGATTGATGGATGCACTCTGACTTAAGAAACCGGGTTTTTCGCAGTTCTTCGGTGGTGTATCGATGTTTTTGGAAAAAACCCGGTTTCTGGCCGCGCATACAACCGAAGAAACCGGGTTTTTCGCAGTTTGTCGGTGGTGTATCGATGTTTTTGGAAAAAACCCGGTTTCTGGTCACACCCAAAATCGCTAAAATAAAAAAAAGACCAAACCTGAAAGGCGATTATTGTGAGCAATTCTACCATAGAGCAGATATTAAAATTGGCATCTCAACGCGCCGATGCCGCTGAAGTATACTACCTGTCGAGTCAAGACACCCCCATCGAATTTGAAAACAATCGCCTCAAATCCCTGCAAACCAAAGCACTACAAGGCGTAGCACTCCGGCTGATTTACCAAGGCAAAATCGGCTTTGCTAGTTCCACAGATTTAACGCGGATAGACGATTTAGTAGATGCAGCGATTCAAACAGCCGAAATCGGCGACCCCGCAGAATTTGAACTCGCCTCCAACTTCCACCTAAAAGGCTCGGAAACCACCTACACTCCGCCCACAACTCAAGAATTAGTCGAAAACGGCAAAAACCTGATCGAACAAGTTCACGCCTACAATCCCGATATTATGGTAGATGTCGGCTTTCACGTCCGCAGTGGCCGCGTGAAAATTGCCACGACGCAAGATTTGTATGCCGAAAGAAGCAGCCAAATAGTCAGCGGCTCGCTATCGGGAAATTTGGTAAAGGGAGAAGACTTTATGCAAGCATATAGCTACGATGTCGCGCGCGAGCGGCCCCTGGACACCAACAGCATCCTCGAATCACTCCTCGAAAAATACCGCCTCGCCGAACATTCAGCAACCATCACCAGCGGTTCCTACCCAGTATTATTTACCCCCAGAGCCGCCGCTAGCACCCTCGGCAGCCTGTTTGATACCATCCTTTCAGGTCAAACAGTAGTTCAAAAAGCCTCTCCCCTAGCCGACAAAATCGGCGAAACCTTATTTGACGAACGCTTTACCTTTTTTGAAGACCCCACTTTAGGCCCTTCTGCTTGCCCCTTTGACGACGAAGGTACGCCCACCACCCGCAAAGTCTTGATAGACAAAGGTACTGTCACCGGATTTTATTGGGATCGCAGGTGGGCCGCTCGCGCCGGTGTACAATCAACCGGCAACGGTTTTCGTGGCGGATTGTCTCGCCCAGGCCCTGATTTGACTAACTTTTGCATTTCCCCAGGAAATACCGCCACTCAAGACTTGATTGCTAGCATGGACGAAGGTCTAATAGTAGAGCAAGTTTTAGGTGCCGGTCAGTCCAATCAGTTAGCTGGGGAATTTTCTGTCAATTTGGACTTAGGCTATAAAGTAGAAAAAGGCAAAATAGTCGGTCGCGTCAAGAATACAATGGTGGCAGGCAGCATTTTTGAAGCGTTTAAAAATTTGGCAGATTTGAGTAGCGAAGCCGAATGGGTAGGCGGTGCAGCCTATTTGCCGAGTATCCTGTTTCAACACTTGGGTGTAGCTTCGAGGCAATAAGTTCAGTTTGGTTAATTTTACTCGTTACCAGGCTCTGCCTGGTAATACATATCGTGAGGCTCTGCCTCGAATTTGGATGAAAGCTTGCGAGGCAAAGCCTCTGGACATGGGTTCCCAGGCAGAGCCTAGGAACCAGTTAAACAAACATAGAAACAGTGTCGGCAATTCAACGCTTTGCTAATTCATGCAAATAGGAAAAAACAGGGAAAAAGGTACAATGAAAGAGCAAAATGTCAAGGATGGAACTGGGAAGAGGAAAAAGCAGTTTTTCTTTCTTTTACCTTTTGTTTTTTGCCTTTTAACTCTAGTGACTGGATGCGTTCAGTACGATGTCGGGGTGAACTTTGAGAGTCAAACTCGCGGCGAAATCGTGCAGCACATCAAACTGGGGGAAAGGTTGACGAGCTTCAGCAGCGAAACAGTTGCAGAATGGTTGAAAAGCGTAGAACGCCGGGTGAGGTTGCTGGACGGAAAAACTAAACGGCTTTCCCCCACAGAAGTTCTAGTGAGGATTCCTTTCAATAATGGAGCCGAGTTGCAAGACAAGTTCAACCAATTTTATAATCCCGTCGCACCAACTACAAAATCTCGGGTCGCAAGTCCGCTAGAAACCGATTTGCCGAAGTTTGAATCTCACCTGAATGTCAAGCAGAATAATTTGTTATTGGTGCTGCGAAATCGGTTGAGTTTGGAATTGGATTTGCGCTCTCTTTCACTGCTTTCTTCTAACGGCAGTCTGCTGCTGAGTCCGGGGGGACTTTTGGAGCTAGACTTTAGCTTGAACACGCCTTGGGGCGCCGAAAGTATTGAAACTGTCGCCGGTGCGCTGGTTCCCGAAAGCTATCAGCAGGGAAAACAGTTAGTTTGGAAGCTCAAACCCGGGGAAGTTAACTATTTGGAGGCGATATTCTGGATTCCCAGTCCCGTAGGAATTGGGGCGCTGAGTATAGCCTTATTTGTGGTGGCGGGCATTGCTTTGAAATATCAAATATTGCCAGCACTGGGAATCGGCAAGAAACCGCAAAACATCGGTCAAACCTAAAGAGGATATGTCCTGCTGGGGCGGGTTAACCAATCTCTTCAATCAACTCTCACAGTTCCAATAAACCCGCCCATCCCCGGATATTATGGTTAATTGACCAGATTTGAGCTTATCAAAAAAAAATGATAACATCTGTCAAAAAACAGTTGACAAAGGGTCAAGAATTTGCTTAACCTGAATTGAGAATTAGGAACAGAGAAAATGCGAGCGCTAAATTTCTTCTTCATCTTTCTGATTTGCTTGGCTCTAGTATTTTTCAGTATCGAAAATACACAGCCCGTCGCGATTCAAGTTATCGAAGGCGTCCAAGTTAAAGCTCCGCTGTGCGTAGAACTAATTGTAGCGACCGGATTAGGGGCAACACTAGCTTGGCTGTTCAGTCTGTGGTCGAGACTGCAGCGAACCCTCGCGTCGCGCCAACAACTCCGCCAAGTTCGCGAAAAAGAGCAGCGGATTCAGGAATTAGAACAAAATCTTGAACGCTATAAAGCCGAAGTAGAAGTCAAACAACCTTTGTTAGAAAGTGCAGAACCGATAAGTTTAGAAATAGCAGCCATTGAGGACACAACTGCTGAAATGACCGCCAATTAACTTGATATGCTCTCTCGTTTTCTCAGAGGCAAAATCTAAAATCTAAAATCTAAAATCTAAAATCTAAAATCTAAAATCGAATGGCCGTTTCCCGAGACCAAGATGGCTTAGAAACGATTTCAGAGGGGATCGCAATTTTAATTGACCTAGCGGAACGGGGAGAAATTGATCCTTGGGACGTGAAGGTAATTGAAGTGTTCGATCGATGTCTGAGCAAGCTTACGAACGCCTGCGATGCAGATCAGAGCAAGGATTTCTCCGATTTGTCCCACTCCGGCCAAGCGTTTTTGTACGCTTCAATGCTGGTGTTGCTCAAAGCAGAAAGTATCGTCCTCTCCGAACCCCCCCCTAATCCCGACTCGGCCGAGGAGGCGACGCTAGAAGACGCAGAGCACTCAGGCGGGCGACACTTGCCGCAGCATTTAGAGCGGCAATTGCGCCGTCGCGGTGTAGCTCAACTACCGCAAAAACGCCCGGTGACTCTCCCAGAACTGATTGAGCAGTTGCAGCTAATGAAAGCAGCAATGGAGCAGACTGTGACCCCCCGGCGCCGCCCTACCTCAAAAATGCGATCGCAAGCGGCCCAGGCTATCTTTGAGCTAGCTCACCAAGAAAATCTCGTAGAAACTGCTAGTGAACTCGAACGGTTTCTGGCTCAGCGGGGTTCGGAAATTGACGAGGGTTGGCTGGACTTGGACAAATTGCTAGAGCTCTGGCACCATAACGATTTGCACTCTCCTGTCAACCCAGAATCCCCGGTATCGACTGAGGAAGTTCACTTGCCAAATCACGACCGCGTGGGTATTTTTTGGGCCTTGTTGCTGCTATCGGCTCAGTCTAAAGTAGAGTTGCTTCAAGAGGAGTTTTACCAAGACCTCAAAATCCGCGCGCTTTGAGCTTGCAGGGTATTAGGTTCTCGGGGGAAACTAATAACTATGCCACTGCGTCGGTTAAGATTTCAGGCAGAATCTTGCTCTATGGCATTCTGTTGCTGAGTCCCGAATGCGGAGAGCGGGAGTGTGAAGTTCTTGCTGATTCCCGATACCTGGTTTCTTAAATCCAGGTAAACTCGGAATAAATGATTGATAGCCTGGTACGATGTCGCCTATAAACAGGTCAGGATTTTGCTGTGCTCGATCAATTCAACGATCGCAACCGCTAGCATCTAATTGTTGAGTTTATATCAATTAACAGAGGGTTGAGGAAGTTAATAATGAAAGCGATGATTCTGGCGGCCGGTAAAGGCACTCGCGTCCGTCCCATTACTCAGACAATACCCAAACCGATGATTCCCATCCTGCAAAAGCCAGTGATGGAGTTTTTGGTCGAATTGCTCCGCCAGCACGGATTTGACCAAATTATGGTCAATGTTTCCCACCTGGCAGACGTGATTGAAAACTACTTCCGCGACGGTCAAAAGTTTGGGGTACAAATTGCCTATTCTTTTGAAGGGCGAATTGAGGAGGGAGAAATGATTGGAGAGGCTCTCGGTTCGGCTGGCGGCATGAAACGAATTCAAGACTTCTCGCCGTTTTTTGACGATACTTTTGTGGTGCTGTGCGGCGACGCTTTGATTGACTTGGACTTGACTGCTGCTGTGAAGTGGCACCGCGAAAAAGGAGCGATCGCTACTATTGTTATGAAATCGGTTCCCCGCGACGAGGTTCCCAGTTACGGAGTGGTGGTAACAGACGAGTCTGGCAAAGTTAAAGCTTTCCAAGAAAAACCTTCTGTAGAAGAAGCTCTGAGTACCGACATTAACACTGGTATTTATATTTTTGAACCGGAAATATTCAAATACATCCCTTCGGGTGAGGAATACGATATCGGTTCGCAGTTATTCCCCGCGCTAGTAGCAGAAGGCGCCCCTTTTTACGGGATTACCATGGACTTTGAGTGGGTGGATATCGGCAAAGTTCCTGACTATTGGCGGGCAATTCAGAGCGTGCTGCTGGGACAAGTTAAAAATGTTTCGATTCCGGGAATTGAAGTACGCCCCGGCATTTATGCTGGTTTGAATGTAGCTGTTAACTGGGATAAGGTTGATATTACGGGGCCTGTTTACATTGGCGGGATGACGATCATTGAGGATGGAGCAAAAATTATCGGCCCGACAATGATTGGCCCAAATTGCTGGCTTTGCAGTGGCGCCACTGTGGAAAACAGCGTGATTTTTGAGTATTCCCGTTTGGGCCCGGAGGTGCGGTTGGTTGATAAACTGGTGTTCGGGCGCTACTGCGTTGATAAAACCGGGGCTGCGATCGATTTGCAAGCGGCGGCTCTCGATTGGCTGATTACTGACGCTCGCCAAGTTTTACCCACTCAACACGGAGAAGAGCGGCGGGCGATATCTGAAATTCTCGGTCATGGTGCATAATTGCTAATTGCTAATTGCTAATTGGCAATTGCTAATTACTCAAGGTAAGGTGCGCTAGGCGCACCCTACTTTTACATTTATGATCTCAGCTTTTAATTCTGGTAATGTGCTTAGGTTGCACCCTACATTTTAAGACTGAAGATAAGTATATTGGCTGAGACTCCGCTCGTAGTTTTGCAGCAAAAGTTGGGCCTCGGAAAGAGTAATTTTATTTTGCTGCAAAGCTGCTTCTGTCTGACGGCGGATGCTTTCAACCAAATTTTCTGAATCGTACTGTACGTAGCTGAGGACTTCTTTCATAGTGTCTCCTTTCACAACGTGTTCGATATGATAGCCAGAAGGTGTTAGCTGAATGTGAACTGCATTTGCATCGCCGAATAAGTTGTGAAGGTTGCCCATAATTTCTTGATAAGCACCTCCCAAAAATAGCGCCAAATAGTAAGGTTCTCCAGGTTTGAGAGTATGGAGTTCCAAAACCGACTTCACATCTCGCAAATCAATAAATTGGTCTATTTTCCCGTCGCTGTCGCAGGTAAGATCGGCTAAAATACCGCGTTGAGTTGGTTCTTCGTCGAGTCGGTTAATTGGCATAATTGGGAACAATTGGTTAATTGCCCAACTGTCTGGTACTGACTGGAAAACAGATAAGTTGATGTAATAAATGGACGCCATCACCTTTTCTAAGTCTTCCAAATCCTCTGATACATATTCTTTTTGCCGCGCGATTTTCTGGATTTTATCGCAGCAAGCCCAGTACAACTGTTCGGTTTTCGCCCGTTCCGCAATTCCCAAATAGCCTAAGTTAAATAAACTGACCGCTTCTTCCTTGAATTGGATAGCATCGTGATAAACTTCTTGGTAATTTTCGGGACTGATAGATTGGTAAATTTCGTAGAGATTGCGCGGAATTTGGTGCGCGTTTTCATCTACTGGTTCTGGTACTTCTCTGGGGACATCGCTAGTACCGAGTACGTCAAAAACTAACACTGATTGGTGAGAAGCGATCGCCCGCCCGCTTTCGCTAATGATAATGGGAACCGGGATTTTCCGCTCGTCGCAGGCATCTTTCACTCCCGCTACTACGTCGTTAGCGTAGTTTTGCATATTGTAGTTTTTGGAAGCGTGGAAGTTTGTTTTAGAACCGTCGTAGTCAACGCCGAGTCCACCGCCTACGTCCAAGTAGTTCATATTAGCTCCCAATTTAGCTAATTCTACATAAATGTGGCTGGCTTCTCTAATGGCGTCTTTGATGACACTAATTGAGGAAATTTGAGAGCCGATGTGGAAGTGCAATAACTGCAAACAATTGAGCATTCCAGCTTTTTCTAGTTCGCCGACTGCACGGATAATTTCAGGAATTGTCAAGCCAAATTTTGCCCGATCGCCCGTGGAACCTCCCCACCGGCCAACCCCTTTGGTAGTGAGTTTTGCTCGCACTCCCAAAATCGGTTTAATTCCTAATGCTTTGCTCGCGGCAATTGCGAGTTCTACTTCCTCTATTTGCTCCAGCACTATTACGGAAGTTTGCCCTAGCCGCTGCGCCAAAATAGCAGTTTCGATGTATTCGCGGTCTTTGTAACCGTTACAAATTAACAAAGCCCCTGGGTTCTTTAAGGTAGCCAAAGCTATCATTAATTCCGGTTTAGATCCGGCTTCCAGCCCGAAGTGATGGGGTTGACCGAAACGCACCAAATCTTCAATTAATTGTCGGTGCTGGTTGCATTTAACTGGAAAGACACCGCGATAGACATTTTTGTAATTGTACCGAGCGATCGCTCTGGCGAAACACGAATTTAAGCGCTCGATCCGGTCTTCCAAAATATCAGAAAATCGAATCAGCAGGGGCAAAGCTAAATTTCGCTGTTTCAGGGATTCTACCAGTTCGCACAAGTCGAGGGAACCGCCGCGATCGCCCTTGGGAGAAACTGTAACGTGACCGGCTGCATTGATCGAAAAATACGGTTCGCCCCAACCTTGAATGCGGTAGAGTTTCTCACTATCTTCTATTGTCCAAGATTTTTGTGGCAGTTGAGCCGCCGTTACCAAAGCACTGTCTGGTGCCGCCAAACTCGTGACTGTTGGCGAGTGAGTCGATAGGGGATCGAGATCGGAGAAAGCAGCGGTGGCTGGGGAACTCATCTTATCGGAAACCTCTTTGAGGAGTGGTCAAATAGATAGTTTATCGCACATATCGGGTTTCCTGATGCAGTAGAAAAATCACTTTGGGTACACGGCCCGGCGATTTTAGATTTTAGATTAAAGATTTTAGAATTTTAGATTAAAGATTTTAGAATTGACTCCACAGATGGATGAAAATCGGGGATTGAACTAAAATCTCAACCGTGATTGCTCTCCAGGACTCATTTCTTCAAGCAAGTATCCGTATGTAGGTGAACTCGGAAACCGGGTTTGCGAGTTCACCTGCGCCAAGAGAGTTGTCGGACGATCGCTCGCCCGACACACACTAACCAAAAATCACCTCCGGCGGCGCCATGTCAGCCCCCACAATCAATCCCCCGTTATCAGACTTCTTCAAGCCGGGTTGAGGTGCTTTTTCTGGGGTCTTCTGAGCCGGTGCAACTGAGGCTGGCGGTGTCTCCTGCGGTTGAGGTACTGCCTGTGCTCCTGGCACCACGGGTTGCTGCGACAGCCAACCCAAACCCCCTACAGCCCCAGCCATCAAAGCGGTGTAGCCGATGTACAAATGCACCGGACGCATTTGAAAGCCTTCGCTTGAGTCGGAATCGGAAACAGACACATTCATACTGGGAATTGGACTCGGAGCGGGTTTGGGCAAAGCATTCGCCATAGCGCTGCCGTCTAGTCCCAAGGCGTCGCCGAGTCTGCGGATAAAACCTCTAACGTAAATATCTTGGGGCAGTTTGTCGATTTCCCCATTTTCGATCGATTCGATGTGGTGCAGCGGCACGAGAGTTTGACTGTGGAGTTGCTGCAGGGATAGGGAGCGAATTTGCCGTCCCTTACGCAATTCTCTACCCAACTCCCGCAGGCACTCTTCTCGCTCTTGAACTGCTTTTGCTGCTTCTTCTTCCTTAGTGAGTTTTTTCGGCTTTTTGGGAAAGCCGAACCCTGGGAAGGATTTTCCGGGGACGGTGACAGGTGCAGGTGGAGGCGACTCGACTTTTATTTCGTCTTGGGGCGCTTGTTTGCTGTCTTCAGAAGTGTTAGTGTCTCGATCGGAATTTTCTTCAGTGTCGGACTCGGTTTGGGGCGGCGCTTCCACACTAGCGCTGCGCCAATAGAAGACAGGAGCAGCTACTGGTGGCTCCACTTCTTGAATTTCTGTCACCGTCTCAATGGCGGGACTTACAGCAGTAACACTATCTTGGGGTACTTGCGGTTCAATTTTGTTTTGTTTGGGAAATCGGTCAAATGCGAGCTTGACGGCTTCTCTGCTAACTGCTCTAATTAAAATTTCGGCAGCGGAAGCTGCTTCGCCCAACATTGTTTGCAGGCTTGCTAGAGCTTGGCTATAGGTGTCGCTACAGAGGAGTTCAGTTTCTATTTGACCCAGGACAGAACGAAAACTTTCTTGAGAAATTTCAATAGTTGGGTGATCTGTCACCCCAAAATAAGCCTCGGGTTTCAGTGCCATGATATTCATGTTGTCTTAGTAGAAGGTATCTGAGTACGTTCTTCGACAGGTTGGCAGTGATTCCGGATGTGGGTTGGGGGAGAGTAGGAGTGTGAGGGAGAGTGAGAGAGTGAGAGAGTGCGAGAGTGGGAGAGGCGCAATTCCCACTTATTGATTGTCTATTGCTTGTGGATGCGATCGAGCAAAAAAAGAGCCCCGAAAATCCCGACAAAATGGGCAACAGTGGCGTGAGTATTGGCGAGTACCACAAATATATCTAGGGGCTGAATAAATCGGCCCAAATCAACTGCGGCACCGAACAACGCTTGCGGCTGAGCTAGAGATTTGGCTAAAAGCGTGCCGCTGATGGCTTCGGCGCCGATCAGCGTCAGCACCATTCCCGATAAGTTGCTCCAAAGTGCCAGCCGCACTTCTTTGATGGTGTCTGCTTTTTTGGGACGGACTGCGTTAGCGGGCGATCGCAGTTGTCTCGACAAGCGGGTGAAGCGGAAAGAGCGATATACGCTGTAAGCGAGTACGGCCAGCCCGCAAATGGCAAAAAATACGCCGCCGCCGGTGCCGGCACTGGTTGAACCCGCAGCGGCGGTAGCGCTGGGGATGGCGAAGGGAATGGCAAAGAGCAAAATTATCGCCGCTACCACCGCTAGCACTAACTGTACCCAGAAGCAAACCCAGCCTGTTGTACGTAGGGCAAAGGCTACTCGCTGTACGGCGACAGGAAGCTTATCGTTATCTAACTGATTAGTCATATTTTGAGCGGGTATAATTAATTGGCATTAGTTGGCAGCAGTTTTTTCTCTTCGGGGACGGTTGACGGCGGTTAACCCTCTTTATAATATAAGTAGCAATGTTTAAGATTTGTAACTAACATTGGATTTCACATTTGAATAGCGTCGATCGCCAGGTACCCAAAGCAATGACACAACTACAACCCACGGTCACTCCCAAACTGGAACAGCCAAAGTTTGGCTTCAACAGCTACGCGGAACGCCTTAACGGTCGAGCCGCGATGATCGGTTTTTCTCTAACTTTAATTATCGAGTATGTCACAGGCCAGGGCTTGCTGTCCTGGTTAGGTCTCAACTAATTTTAGCAATGGCGCGGTCAGCCTTACACTTTGTCTTGACTCTTCCTGCAGCGGGTGTGACTTCTGCTGACCGCGACAAATTCGGGAATTGATTAAAATATTAATTACAAACAAGCCCAGCGACTTCTCTGTCGAGAGAAATCTGTTCCCGAATGCAATAGCTGGCTTTTGGAGGTATATATGGGGTGGAATTTTGATTTGACAAGCTTGGCAATTTTGCCTCGCTCCCGTACAATTCCCCACAGGAGAGAAGATTAATTTAGGTAAAGCTAGTCTTTGAGCTAGAAATCCCGATCGTTCCGCCAACTCTAAGTTTTAGAGCTTGTAAATAAATATAGAACAGAGTAAAACCAAATGAATGCTTCGTGGACGCGACTTTTGAGGTCAGCTTACCGTAAAGAGCCAATTACCAGCTTTGTTGTGACAGTGGGCGTTGTCGATGCAGCCATCGGCAGCATCGGTGCGAGTGGCTCTTTATTGGCTTTTGGGCTTGGCACCGCTGGGGTGGCGATGGCTCTCCGCTGGTGGCAATTTTACCGATCTGGAGCCGAACAACCCGCACCTGCTCCTGAATACTATCTTCCTCCTCAGTCTTCTAGACCTCAGTTGCCCGTGCTTAACGTGTCTAAAAAAAATCCTCCTTATTAAGATGACCGGGCAATGGTGACTGGGCGATGTGCCGATCGACTCCCTGGATCTGAGGCACTACAAAGATAGAGCAAGAAAGTCTTTCGATCTTGGATGCTTGGTTTATGAATATTTCTGTTGCCGAGAAACTGTACAAAATTGGCTCTGTAGCTGCCTGTAGTGGTTTGTCGGTGAAAACTGTTCGTTACTATGAGGAGATGGGCTTGCTGTCTCCTGCGGTAAAGCGCTCGCCCGCTGGTTATCGCTTGTTTGGCGAAACCGTATTCAACAGGTTGGCGTTTATTAAACGCTCTCAGGCTCTGGGTTTGAGCCTTCAGGAGATTAAGGATATTTTACAAGTTCGCGATCGGGGAGAGTTGCCTTGCTCTGAAGCGAAGCAGCATCTCACGGCTAAGGTAGAGGAAATTTCCGTGCAAATTGCAGCCTTAGAAACTTTGAAGGGGGAGTTGCAAGGCATACTCAACTGCTGGCAAGAGCAACCCTCGGAGGCGAGCATTACTAGCACGATTTGTCCGAACATTCAGCGGGATTGAGCAGCGGAAAGATACAAAAAAAGGGAAGGAATTATTGGTTTCCTTCCCTTGATGGTTTGGTTGGTGGTTTTGTCGATCGTGTTGAGCTTTTAACTGTTTTCGCAGAGTTTGCTGTTGCTTTTTGAGTTGCCGAGCTCTGGCTGAGCCGCCTTTACCTTTGGAGTTTCTACCCTCGCTGCGGGGAGACTCCCAACTTTTTAGTCTCATATTTTTCATTGTTTGCACTACTTCTACAATACACCGCCAGATTTTCACTGTCAAGTATTTTTTAGAGCGATGTTTCGTAGTATGAACTGTTGACTGATGGGGATTTGCTACAGACATAGGGATTGTGCGCCCATTGCTTGCGGCTGGTTACGCCTACAGGCTTTTTGACAATTTGGGATGTAAGGGCGATCGCATGATTTAATCATACTTGTATGCTCAGTAATTAATTAATGAGTGGAATTAATCGCCAAATCACTCTTGACAGCAGGCACATTGCTAAACACTTTCCAGACGCGCCACAAATGAGAAGACTGCTTTATAAAGGAGGTGCTGCTCATATTTTTAACGATGAGGCTACTATGAATCAGGTAGCTCAAGCCATAATAGAAGATGGAGAATTTACAGGTACGATTCGGGGATACGATCGTTATGGTATGTTTTTTGCTGAATCAATTGGTTATAGAGTTGACCCGGATGGTAGCCGTCTTTTACTTTACTACGGAGAGATAAAAGTTGATGCAGAAAACCGATACCACGTTACGCCTCGAAGCCGATTTAGTGAAGAATAACTGGGAATTTACAGAGGTATGGATCGATCCAAATCTTTCACCGCCTTATCTGCTTTTGTTACTAAGTGACGCTGAGGGAAATTGTCGGATCTACAATCCGGCTGAGGGTTATAAAGTTGTGTTTTCTAGTCAGAGTTATGATGAGGCGCAGTATTGGCTTTTAGAGGATGAGTATGAACCCGTAGAAGGGCGACTGAGTGTGTCGGAGTTAGTTTGAACAATTCATGTAGGGGCGATTCCCTACGGGATAGCTGCGCTTCACGCACTTTGTGACAATTTGGGATGTAAGGGGCGATCGCTATTTCATTACGATCGCGATCGACCCCTACAAGCTACAAAAACTCATCTACTGGGAAACCCGGTTATTCTCACTTATAAATTAGCTATAAACTCATCAGGTGTGACCTTTGCTTGCTTTAGAATACCGCTGAGAGTACCAATTTTAACTCGCGGTGGAGTGGCACAACGCAAACAATTTCTCCGTCTGGAAGAGGCTTTTTAAGGACAACGTGGCTACCCGTTTGTCTGGCTTGATAAAAGTCTAAACGCTCTAGTACGCGAATTACTTCTAGGCTTGATATTCTGGGCAACCTAGGCATAGCTAACCTCTATGCTAGTTACAAACCTGGGAGTGATTTCGTCGGGTAAAGGACACTCTTCGAGATAGAGCCTTGTAGCTTCTTTGAGATTAGCCATCGCTTGTTCTATGGTTTCGCCTTGGTCAATTGTGCCGACTTCTGGACATTCGGCAATGTACATATCTTCTTCTTTGTAAATGATGACTGTGAAGCTTTTAGTTTTCATTATATTTTTGCTTTCAGCATCAGAGGTTGCTTAGTTTCTATTTCCTAGTTTATCTTGGATGTAATTTTTTTGCAAGTACAGGGGAAGAGGCGCGATCGCACTTTGTGACAAGTTGGGACGTAAGGGCGATCGCTATTAGGTCATTATTCCGCACTGTGTGCTACAATTATTTAAGTCAGCTTTAAAAACTGCCATGACCCAGACTACCTCAATAACAACTGAATATCAAATAACTGTAAGTTCTCCAGTCTGGCCAAGAGTAGAGCAAATTGCCGGAGAATTTAACTTGTCAGTTTCTGAACTATTGGAACAGATAGGCGAAGGTCAACTGAAAGTTGTTGCGGTTCCAAGTAATGCGGAAAAAATCAGCGATCGAGATATTGCAAATGCTTTCATTTGGTTAGCCGCGCAAACTGATGTAGCAATCAATGTCTACAAGCTACAAAAACTCCTGTATTACGCTCAAGCTTGGTATTTAGGAGTTTACGGCAAGCCACTCTTTGATGCAGATTTTCAAGCCTGGATTCACGGGCCGGTGATTCCTGATTTATTAGAGAAGTATCAACGCCAATTTAGCTGGGAACCTATTACAGAGAAAATCGAACAACCGAAACTTCCCCAAAAAATTGGGGAATTTATCGAAGAAGTTGCGGAGGCATATTTTGAGTATGATGATGAAACTTTGGAACGAATGATTTGCAGTGAAATGCCTTGGCTAGAAGCGAGAGGGGATTTGCTGAGAGACGAATCTTGTCATGGGATTATTTCTCAGGAATCGATGACAAAATATTATTCTGGTCGTGTTTTCTCTAAATAATCTAAGTGAGGGGCGATCACGCTTTTTGACAGGGATGTAAGGGCGATCGCCTGTCAGAGAAACCGGCTTAAGTATTATTCACCCTCATTGCTAATTAGCCTAAAGGATGAGTTTCAGCATCAAAAAAAACTAATTTACTTGCCTCGTCAAGTTTTTTATGTAGTTCTGCTTTTATGTGAATAATTTCTTCCGGTGACTTATTGCGACTGATAGAAATAGCTATAGGGCTAGGCTTTGCTCTTTTTATAGCATCCACAATATGCTGCTCACTGTCCCCAAGTGAATGTTCAAATACAACAAGCGCTCCTTTGTGCTGTGCAAATTGAGCATAGGCGAATGAGAGGTAATCAGAACTATATATAGACTTTAGTTTATCTTTTGCATCTCCTTCTGCAATCAACAGAGGTACAGTTCCCCCACTCCATCCTTTGCCAAATGAATCAAGGAGGTTTGTGTTTTCTTCTTGTTTGCGTTTGATTGTTTGTCCTGACGTGCTTCGATCAAGATGCAGCCCACCATGAAGGTAAAGGATTTTTGTGGCGTCTCCGTGAATTTCTGTGTTAGTAATGTCAAAATAATTATTCGCTTTCGTTTGAAAGAAATAATCCTTAAATCCATCTCCATCTGATTCGGACATAACTGCCCAATAAATTAGTAAATCATAGTTGGTGCTATAAACGAATTTATAATTTAGCAGTTCTCTTCTGATGTTGTTTAAGACACCACTCTCTGTTGCATTTTTCCAGGGAATATGTACACTTCTGACAGCATATCCCAAAGCTGATTTAATGCTCTCGTATCGCTCTTTTATAACTGAATAATCTTTATCTAAAAGTTTATTTATCATTCTAGCAGTCGAAAGGGCGAGAAGAACTTTCTCAAAGTTTTTAGTTTCCAGGGCTTTAAATAAATCTTGATCTTCCTTTGAGAGCGGATGCTCACTTGCAACGCAAGCTTTTTCATAAAGTGATGGATATTGAAATTTCCCCCAAACTGCACAGCTAAACCCATTTCCGAGTAAAATACCACTACCACTGAAGTCATTTTTTATATCTTGCCATGATAAAAGTTTTTCATCATTCATAGTTACTAAACTCCTATAAAATCTATTTTTTGTTGAGAAATACAATACTTAATGTATCTGCTGTCTCAACTATAGATTATTGCCTAAGTTACCAAACTTGTCAAGCCATATAAAGTCATCTTTAGTAGGTTGTTTATATCCTAACTAGGTCATAAAAAATCACATTTAGTTGGTTGCTACTGAAACAGCTATATACCGAATTATTTTTAGCTTTTTCTTGGTTTATTTATCTGTAGCATCTAAACGTTTTTGGAGAGGAACTTTATCAATTACATTCAGGAACTGAGGACAATATACTTTTATAGCCGCTCCTTGTATCTCTCGTTCTACCACAAATAAATCTATATTTTCTCGCTCACTCATGGTTCCGTTTTCTAGAGATTTCATATATCTATTCAGTTGTCTATCGTTGTAGGCACGGAATAATTCTTCTTCACTCATACCTTTTGATAAGTCACTGCAATACTCTATACCATATTGTTTTGCTCTCTCAAAGGTATATGCTTCAAACATTTTTTTGTATCCTTCTTGTTGGGACTTTTTCGGGTAGCTATCAAAGGAAGCGTATACTTCTCTTTGAAACTTCGCATCTTTATTCAAAAATATCCCACTAACTATTACCACCGCTATAAAGATAATAGCGATTGTCATCGTTTTTTTGTTTTTTATAATGTACTTGTTGTCTTTGATAAAAACTAAACTTTGTTCATACAGTTTACTGATTATTGGATGACTAAGCAATGTTGTTTGGAGAAAGTTTAAAGCTGACTGAGCTAGTTGTTTGGGCGTATTTTTGTCTGGAATTTTCGCTTTAAAACCTGAAGCTTGATTATTCACGCTTAATTTCGCTGGACTTGATGTCAACTGTACTTGCGCTATCTCAAACTCTCGATTCCACACCGGAAAATCCTCCCCCACCTGCTGCCCGTAAACCTTCACAGAAGCGATCGCCCCCGCCTTCAAATTCGTCAACTCCCTGCGGACAATCCTGATAGAAACCTCCTCATCAGGAACCCGATCGCCCTCCAGCATCACCTGTAAACAACCATCTTGCAAACTCGCAGTCGCACTAATCCCCTTATTCTGTAACGGAATATTTAACAGACTGGCGAGCGCCTCCACATCCCCAAGCTTAGCTCGTTCCTTCAAACTAAGCTGATTTGACTCCGTATTATCACTAGAACTTGCCTGCGCCTGTGTGACATTCGCAACAGGTAAATTTTGCCCCGCCATTTCAAACTCTTGACTCCACGCCGGCACTTTTGCGCCCGTCTGTCGCCCGTAAACCTTCACTTTCTCAATCGATACAGCCCCCAAACCAGCGATCGACTTACTCACCCACGGGGCCAAGACTTGCTGACTAGGCGCTTCTGCCGATTCCAGCATCACCTGTAAACAACCATCCTTAAGGGAAGCTGCGGCGGTGATGCCCTTGGCTTGTAGCTGGCGGTTCAGCAGAAGCGCGATCGCCTTTGCATCTCCCTGTTTCGCGATTTCCAAAATATTCGGTTGTGTCATAACAGGTAGATAACGGTAGCGCTTAGCAAAACGTTTTGTTGTCTTAAGTATAAATTCTTTCCTAAATACCAAAACTTGTCAAGCCATATAAAGTCATATTTAGTAGTTGTTTTCCATCCCAACTAGGTCATAAAAAGTCACATTTAGTTGGTTGGTAGCGAAAAAGTCATATTTAGTTGGGTTACAATCAGGTCAACCCCTTGCATCTCCCTGACCGATGGACGTTGAAGAAGCCTTAGAATTTGTTGACCATCTAGCTTTGACTACTACGGGAAAACATTTAGATAGTCTGCAAAAAGCTATATTACGCGGTGCTTGGGACAATCAGAAATATAAAGAAATTGCACAGCATTACAACCGTTCAGAGAAATACGTTAAAGAAGTTGGCTTTAAATTATGGAAACTTCTATCAGTTGCATTAGGTGAGCAACAAGTATCTAAAGCAAATTTTAGAGCCAAACTGGAAAATTTACAAGCTTCTAATATTGTCTCACTCGTCGGGAATGGCTGTATCCATATTGGCAACATCTCTTCTGAAAGTTTGCCCTCCCCAGAAGTCTCACAATCTGAACCGCAAGACAAGAATAAATTTAACGAAAAAACAAGCAATTCCGAACATAAAGTACATTTAGATTTAGCTGACGCACCAGAACCCAACCTATTCTATAACCGCACATCCGAACTCACCACCCTCGAAAACTGGATTTTAGGCCGCACCCGCCTCATCACCATTTTAGGCTTATCCGGTATTGGCAAAACCGCCCTTACTCTCCAACTAATCTCACAAATTCAACACGAATTCGATTACATTATCTGGCGAAGTCTCCGCAACTCTCCACCCCTCGCATCACTCCAAACCGACTTAATTAAATTCTGTAGGGGCGGTGCCCCCGTACCCGTTCCCTATCCCGAAGAAACGTCAACCACGGGGGGATTGCCCCTACTAGAATATTTACGATCGCACCGCTGTCTCATCATCCTCGATGATATCCAAACCATCTTCAGCAGCCAACAACTCGCAGGAAATTACCAACCTGGATATGAAAATTACGGCGCATTCTTCAAACAAATAACAGAATCATCCCACAACAGTTGCTTAATCCTCCTGAGTTGGGAAAAACCCAGAGAAATCGCCGCCTTAGAAGGCGAAAACCGCCCCTGTAAATCGCTGCAACTCAACGGTTTAGGCCCCGAAGCACAAGAAATATTCAGAGAAAAAGGTTTAGCAGAACCGGACAAATGGTCAGAACTGATCGACCTTTACCGAGGCAATCCCTTATGGTTAAATATAGTTGCCACATTGATTCAAGACTTATTCGGCGGTAGCGTTTCCGAATTCCTCTCCTATGATACCCTATTCTTAGGAGACTTAGAATCACTCCTGCACCAGCATTTCGATCGCCTAACCGCACCCGAACAACAGGCGATCGCATGGCTAGCCAATACCCCCGAACCAGCCGACATCTCAAAAATACCAGAAAACCTGCAACTATCACCGCCAGAACTCTTGAAAGTCATGCAATCTTTAGGACGACGGTCATTAGTTGAAACAGTAAAACAAAATGGGCGATCGCACTTTACGATCGGGCCAGTAATCAGAGAGTATATAACAAACAAAAAATGAAAATCGCCACCTGGAACGTCAACTCAATCCGCACCCGCATAGAACACGTTACTAGCTGGTTGCAAACAAACTCCCCAGACGTTCTCTGCCTCCAAGAAACCAAAGTTACAGACAAAGACTTCCCCCTAGAACCCTTCATCAACATCGGCTACAACTGCTACATTTCCGGTCAAAAATCCTACAACGGCGTAGCCATTTTTAGCCGATCGCCCCTAACGCAAATCAGCACCGGATTTGCCCCCCTTCTCGGCGACGAAACCACAGGTATTTTTGACGAACAAAAACGCTTAATAGCCGGGGTTATAGACGATATTTGTATTATTTGCGTATACGTTCCCAACGGTTCCGAAGTTGGCAGCGAGAAATATGAGTACAAGCTAAAGTGGCTCAAACTGCTGCAAGAATACCTCAAAATAGCACTAGATAAATCCCCCAAATTGTGCATTTGCGGCGACTTCAACATCGTCCCGGACGATCGAGATATCCACAATCCCACAGCCAATGCTAACTCTGTCGGCTTGTCTGTTGCCGAACGCCTCGCACTAACAGAAATCATAGAATTAGGATTAAACGACCCCTTTCGCAAATTCACCACAGAAGGAGGTCATTATAGCTGGTGGGACTACCGCGCCGCCGCATTTCCACGCAACAACGGCTGGAGAATCGACCACCATTATCTCAGCCCTCCCCTGTACGAACAAGCAAAAAACTGTACAATAGACATTGCTCCCAGAAAATTAATCAAACCCAGCGACCACGCCCCCGTAATTGTCGAAATTTGATTTATAAGTTATAAGGTTAATAACAATTGACATCTTGCCCCATTCTCAATAAGCCTGGGATGGGCGGGCAGGATGCCCACCCCACAAGAAAATTCAATCTTTGTGGAACAGGCATCTTGCCTACTATTGAGAAAAGTGCAATATGTAAGTAACAACCAACAACTAAAAATCATGTTCTTAGTAACCGGAGCAACAGGCGCACTAGGCCGCCGAATTGTACGAGAAATCAGACAGCAAGAGAAGCCTGTCCGCGCATTCGTTCGCCTCGCATCTCGCTACTCAGAACTAGAAAACCGAGGCGCCGAGATTTTTATCGGCGACTTAAAACAAGACAAAGATATTAAAAAAGCCTGCCAAGGAGTGCAGTACATCATCAGCAGCCACGGTACCGGCGGCGACGTTCAAGCAGTACACTACCGCGCTAACATAGAATTGATCGACTGCGCCAAAGAAGCGGGAGTGCAGCACTTTGTCTTTATTTCGGTACTGGGAGTCGATCGAGGATACGAAGATTCCGCAGTATTCAAAGCCAAGCGAGAAGTAGAAAAATACCTGCAAAACAGCGGATTGAATTATACAATCTTGCGGCCGGCAGGTTTTGCTTCCAGCTTGTTACCGCTAGCAGAAAGATTTCGAGAAACCGGACTTTACCTGCTGATTGGCGACGGCAAAAACCGCACCTCTGTTGTCAGTACCGACGACTTAGCAAAGATTGCCGCCGACTCGCCAACAGTCGAAGGCGCCCGCAACCAAATTCTGCGAGTCGGTGGCCCGGATGTGCTGACAAGGGATGACATTCCCCGCATTTTCGGACGGATATTCAAGCGCGAACCGATGGTAATCAACCCGCCGCTGGTTGTGTTTGACGGTTTGAGAAATGCCTTGGGTTTATTGAATCCTCAAGCTCAAAAAGACTTAGGAACTTTGCGGGTATTGCTGGGTAACGAGTATTTCTGCACTCCCGAAGAAGTGCAAAACTTGGAATCAACCTATGGCATCAGAATGGAATCCTTAGAAAGCTTTCTGCGGCGCAATTTGAGCGTCTAAAGTGCTGCTAGTAATTCTCGTTACCAGGCTCTGCCTGGTAATGAATATCGGGAGGCTATGCCTCCAAACTCTTGTCTCATTTTAATGGAGACAGAGCATTCCTATATGCGTCTCCAGACCGTGCATGGAAACGAGCAAAATCTAGTGCCAAATCGCAACTGGAAACCATTTAAGCAGAAATAGGTAGTGGTTTAGCACCAATATAGCTCGTAGCGGCGATCGGGGGAGAAGTCGGCTTAGCAATCAAATAACCTTGAACCAAAGTTGCTCCCCGTTCCCGCACCCACTCAAACTCCTCCAAAGTTTCCACACCTTCAGCAACAGTTTTAATTTCTAATTGAGCGGCAATTTCTAACATCTTTTCCGTAATGAGTGCCTTATAATAATCTTGATGGACGTTGCGAATCAATTGCATATCCAACTTAATAAAATCTGGACGCAGTTGGTGCATCAAATTTAAATTAGAAGAACCGCTGCCAAAATCGTCCAGGGCAATTAAAAATCCCGCCTCTCGGTAAAACCTTAGAATATTAATCAAGTGAGCGATATCAGGAGGATGCTGAGATTCCGCTACTTCAAAAACAATATTGCTGTGAGGAATTCCCGCTTCATCAATAGCCTGTACAGTTCTTCGCAGGCACGTAGCGGGCTCGTAAACTGAAGTGGGAGAAAAATTAATAAAAAGTAGTTCTTTAATATCGTAAACATGGGCTTCGCGGATAGCGCGAGTCCGGGCTAAAACATCTAGTTGAAAAATTAGGCCTGCTGATTCTGCTTGGGAAAAAATCCGACCCGGATAAATTAAGTTTCCTTGCTCGTCAATTCCTCGGAGCAGCGCTTCGTGGGCAAAAATTTTAGAAGTATCTGAGGTATAAACAATTGGCTGAAAATGTGTAGTAATGCGTTCTTCGGACAATAAATCTAACAGCCAATCCGAGTTACTCAAATTAATAAAAGAGTCTAAGGAAGTGCTGCGATAAAAATCGCTGAATTGTGGCTGTTCAACTTCGCGCATCCACAAAACTTTTGTCTCTTTCAACTCTTGAGTTGTCAGCGCCGATGATGCTAGGGTGTTAAACTTTTCTTTGGCTATTCCCTCAAGCATAATGTACAAACACTTGCTCTCTTCTAACAGCCGGAATTCAAGTTCAGCCTTGGTTAGTGCAGAAATAACCTTGGTCAGGGTGTGCGATACTGGAAACCACAGGTATAGACCTCCCCTGCCCTCTATTCTGGCGGGTAATGTTTCGCAGCGAGAGCAGGAGCCGAAGGCTTTGCCACTTTTTTGCATTGGAATATCCTCCGGTTTGTGGGTTAATTTGATAACAGCTAGCAATTAAATCTTATTATAAGCTCATTCATCTATTAATACATATATCTGAAGATGTAAAATTTAATAAAATTGTATTTAAGAATTATTGCAGTATGTATACTTGCCTTCGGTTTCAAACCTTAGCAAAATTTTTCAGCATTGAGCAAGTACGTGTTATTAAACACAGTCCCAAACCCTCACAGAGTGAGAACGCCAAGACTTGCTCTCTACTCTCTATTGCTGCTCTGATTCTTTACGCCTTATTCTCTAATTCCATCTGCCCAAAACAGTCGCTACAGTTGATTTTTTGGTAAAGGCAAATTAACACGCCCGTGAAGCGCAGCTACCCCGTAGGGAATCGCCCCATCGACTAATTTATGCGTACCACAAATATACACACCCGGACGATCGCCCAAAACACACTCACTTGTTGGGGCATATCCAATTTAATTTTATAATCGGGATGACAGGATTTGAACCTGCGACCCCCTCGTCCCGAACGAGGTGCGCTACCAAGCTGCGCTACATCCCGAAATTAGTCACTATATTTTAAGGGTATCACATTCAAGTTAAAATTTAGCAACCTCGTATATAATGATTTGTAAAATACTACTCAGGCGGAGACAGACGTGACAGTTAAGCCCCAGTGGTTGCGAGTTAAAGCCCCCCAGTGGGAGCGCGTCGGCAACGTCAAAGAAATTTTGCGGGATTTATCCCTGAATACGGTTTGCGAGGAGGCGTCGTGTCCGAACATCGGCGAATGCTTCAACGCAGGTACTGCTACATTTTTGATTATGGGCCCGGCTTGTACCCGCGCCTGTCCTTACTGCGACATCGATTTTGAGAAAAAGCCCCAACCATTAGATCCCACAGAACCCCAAAGATTGGCGCAAGCGGTGCAGCGGCTCAAACTCAACCACGTAGTGATTACCTCTGTCAACCGGGACGATTTGCCGGATGGGGGCGCGTCTCAGTTTGTCGAGTGCATTCAAGCAGTGCGATCGGCGATGCCCGATACAACTATAGAAGTTTTGATTCCCGACTTGTGCGGCAACTGGCAGGCTTTAGAAATCATTCTCGCAGCCCGGCCAGAGGTACTCAACCACAATACCGAAACCGTAAAGCGACTTTACCGCAAGGTGCGGCCGCAAGGAAAGTACGATCGCACCTTGGAACTATTGCAGCGAAGCCGCGAACTCGCACCTGGGGTTTACACCAAATCCGGCATCATGGTGGGACTGGGAGAAACAGACGCCGAAATTCGAGAGGCGATGGAGGACTTACGGGCTGTCGGCTGCGATATTTTAACAGTTGGACAGTATCTGCAACCGACTCAAAAGCACTTGAACGTAGAAAACTTTGTGCCTCCAGAACAGTTTGATGCTTGGAGAAAGTTTGGCGAATCTTTGGGATTCTTGCAAGTTGTCGCTTCTCCCTTAACTCGCAGTTCCTATCACGCCGAACAGGTGAGGGAACTGATGAAACTTTACCCACGCTAGCCATTTTAATTTGAGTTGACTCCCGCCCGATCGCACCATTCTCACTAAAACCAGATCAACCCGGTAACAGCGAGGAAAAACCTGCGCTTGATATGCAGGCCTTGGGCAAAAAAACCGGTTTCAGATGCTGGTGTTCGGAGGGTGATGTTAAGCGGGAAGCAGCAGCCAACAGCCATTGGTGACAAGTTAAGACTTAATTGCATTTGTCAATCAGTAATACTACTCAAAAAAACTGCTTTTTTAGGAGTGGAAAATTTACGATTTGAGACGGAGTAGGTATAAATATAATGGGAGGAATGATTCCTCGATCGCCCCCATCTCAGTTTTATGCCCAAAATCAGAGTAAATGTTGAGCCTAGTTGCTGATGGACAAATGCTTTCTTAGCTTAACTTGTTACCAATGGCCAACGGCAAAAAAAATATCAGCCGATCGCCGCCTCAAAGTCGCGACTTAGGCAAAAGAGATCCCGAAACCGGGTTTCTTGCTCAAACTTCTAGGTTTTAATCCAGAAATTTGAGGAAGAAACCCGGTTTTTGCGTCAGTCAATAACTCGGTACTGCGGACTATAGCAACTCTGAAGCTCATATGCTGTAATGGATTAAACTTCTGCGCTCGCAGCAGCGTATTTAATCAAGAGCGCCGAGTTATATAAAGTTTTATTAAAAAAATAGCTAATTTTCCGAAGTGATCGGGAACCAGCTTATTGGTGATGAAGATTAACTTAACTTCTGACTAACGTCACTTGTTTCTAGCCAGTCACTATCTATACTAGCTACATAAACAAAGAAGTACAACAGACTTTTCGGGCCTTCAACCTGTTACATCAGAAAGTTCTTAGCGTTTTCCAGAATCTTGGTAAAACAAGTGGGGCAGCAAAAGTTCGATCTCTCCAACAGCAGAAAAGTCAGGAAAGTTAGTAAAGAAACACAAAGCGGTGATGCTTCGTCTTAACCAAGTGGGCATCTTAATTATAAATAACCGCTAAGCGTAGCATCTTTTCACCCGGAGCAACTGAGAAAATCACTATGCCAGCCACCTCTTTTTACGCTGAAGCTGAATTCGACGAACAACTGCGAGTCAATCCCTTGCAAGGTGATGTGTTGGATGAAGATGCTGAAGAAGCTGGAGACGAACTGCTCGACCAAGACCCAGCAGAGACAGAAGATGCAGACCCAGCAGCCAAATTGCAAAAAAATGCCAACCGTCGCACTACAGATTTAGTGCGCCTGTACCTCCAAGAAATAGGTCGGGTTCGTCTCTTGGGTAGAGACGAAGAAGTCTCGGAAGCTCAAAAAGTTCAGCGCTATATCAAATTGCTGGAATTACGCAACACCGTCGCCTCCCAGGAAGAAGGGCTAATTGGGCGCTTTGTGCATTTAATAGAAGTGCGCGATCGGTTAGCAGCACAGTTGGGACATAAACCTTCCCTGGAACGCTGGGCATTAACCGCCGGTGTCGATGACGTGCCAGAACTCAAGCGAATTATGTCCGAAGGCAAGCGCCAGTGGGCCGAGTTAGCCGAGATGACGGTCGAGATGATCGAAAGAATTCAAGCTGAAGGCGTCGAAGCTAAAGACCACATGATTAAGGCGAACCTGCGCCTGGTGGTTTCGGTGGCGAAAAAATATCAAAATCGCGGTTTAGAATTGCTCGACTTAATACAAGAAGGTACTCTCGGACTGGAGCGAGCTGTAGAAAAGTTTGACCCGACGCGGGGCTATCGGTTTAGCACCTATGCCTACTGGTGGATTCGGCAGGGAATTACGCGGGCGATCGCCACTCAAAGCCGCACCATTCGCCTCCCCGTCCACATCACCGAAAAACTTAACAAAATCAAAAAAGCCCAGCGCAAAATTTCTCAAGAAAAAGGTCGGACAGCTACGATCGAAGACATCGCTGTCGAGTTGGACATGACGACCTCCCAAGTCCGAGAAGTTTTGCTGCGAGTTCCCCGTTCTGTTTCTTTGGAAACTAAAGTGGGCAACGAAAAAGATACAGAGTTAGGCGACTTGCTCGAAACCGACAGCATCTCCCCAGAAGAAATGCTGATGCGAGAAGCTCTGCACCGCGACTTGCAGCAACTGCTGGCAGATTTGACCAGCCGCGAGCGAGATGTAATTCTGATGCGCTTTGGTTTGGGTGACGGACACCCCTATTCGCTGGCAGAAATCGGTCGCGCCCTCGACTTATCCCGCGAGCGGGTGCGCCAAATTGAAGCCAAAGCTTTGCAAAAACTCCGCCAACCCAAGCGTCGTAACCGCGTCCGCGACTATCTGGAGTCTCTGACTTAAATTGGATCTGTCAGTTAGCGCGATTAATCAGGGAGCAAGGCATTTGGCACTTGTGCAGAAGGCATGAGGCATTCGGCAGAAGTAACAATATTTACTTCTAAACAACTTCTCTGTCCTCTGCAGCAAGTCAATCGATTTTAGATTTTAGATTTTAGATTTTAGATTGAAGCATTGATCCCACGGATAAATCCGGGGCTTGTATCCTGGATGCTTTCAGTCATAAAGCTTGTTAAAAGTCAAAAAATATCAAAAACCAAATTTTTTCCTCAATCTTTTTTCAATAAGCTGCGATATTTGCAAAATATCTCGATCGTTGTGTATTATTGTCAATAGGCAGACTTTCTTGAGAGGGTCACTATGGCACTTTATACCGCGTCCTCATTCAAATCCGAACTCAATGACAAAGGCTGGCGGATGACTCCCCAACGGGAAACCATCTTGCACGTGTTTCAGAACCTCCCCAAAGGTAATCACCTAAGTGCGGAGGATTTGTACACTTTGTTAAAAAATCGCGGAGAAAACATTAGCTTGTCCACCATTTACCGAACTTTAAAGTTAATGGCAAGGATGAGCCTCCTCCGCGAACTCGAACTAGCAGAAGGTCACAAACACTATGAAATAAACCAGCCTTACCCGCATCACCACCACCACCTAGTCTGCGTTCAGTGCAACAGAACGATCGAATTTAACAACGATTCGATTTTGAAAATTGGCATGAAGCAAGCTGAAAAGTCTGGGTTGCACCTGCTAGACTGCCAGCTAACCATTCATACGGTGTGCCACGAAGCTTTGCGGATGGGATGGCCGTCTTTGGTTTCCAGCAATTGGTCTTGTCCGAGGTCGATCGCCCAGAACGGCAGCAGCGCCCCGGATTCAATCGAGTGACAGTACACTATTTTCGCATTTTAAGTACAGCTTGTTACAAGTTTTAACAAAAATCGGTAGCCCAAGTGCGATCACAGTTACGCAGAAACCGGGTTTCTTAAGAAAAATACATCATTTCAGGAATGAGTCCGAAATCAGAAACCCGATTTCTTTGATGTAGGGTCCGCAAGCCTGGGGCTAAAAAGTTTGGCTCAACAAATCGTCGCTGCTGACCCCGTAACTGCGCTGAGCTCGATCGAGGGCGTCTCTCGTCGGAGTATCCAAAACTCCGCTGATCGAGCCTGTGTAAAAGCCGAGGTCTTGCAGCCGCCTTTGTAATTGCTGAATGCTCGATCGAGAGTTCAAGCTAGTGCTAATGGGAACAGCAGGAACAGCTACCCGCCCAGCTAATCCGTTTTGGAGCGCAGCCAAAGTCGCCGGAGTGGCAATACCCGTCGCCGGTGACAAATTGCGTTCCTGCTGAAACGACAGCACCGCAAACTCGGTCTCCGCTCCAAATACTCCGTTCACTGGGCCGGGGTTTTTGCCCAGACTGCTGAGCGCAGACTGAAGCTGTCGGACAGCAGGCCCAGTATCGCCCCGTCGCAGACCAGTGGCGATTTGCGGCACAGGTGCTTCTGCCTGCCTGTTGCCTTGCCGCAAAGCCGATCGAGTGCTGCGATCGACCCTTCCAGTCCCGAACAGCCCGCTATCCCTCTGAAAGCGGATCAAAGCTGCTTGAGTTGGTCGATCAAACCAACCGTGAATCTGGCTCCTGTAATAACCCAATTCTTGCAGCCGCCGCTGCACAAATTCTACTTGTCTGCCTCTGTCGCCCAACTCTAGAAAATCTCCGGCATTACTCTGTTGGTCATCTTTTTCAGTCCCTGAGGTAATTTCAGCTTGCCTCATCTGGGCATCGATAGCCGTCAAAGTAGCAGTATCAGCGCAGCCGTCAGAAACGAGATTGTAATCTTGCTGAAAACGAGTCACAGCGTAGAGAGTGCGTTCGCGAAACTTGCCGTCAACGCCACCTTCAAAATAGCCCAAAGCTTTTAATTGCCGCTGGATCAAGTCTACCGTCGCCCCTCTGTCTCCGAACCGCAGCCCCTTGCAACCGCCATTCCCCGAAATATTCCCAGGAAGCGTAACGGGGGGAACGGGCCTGGTGGAACCAAACAGCAAAGCTAAAGTTTGCCTATCGGCAACTCCAGTCACCCGCAGTCGATTAATTCGCTGGAAGTATCTAACCGCATTTTGAGTAACTTCGCGAAAACTCCCTGTGGGATGCGTGCTGAAGTAGCCTAGCTGCTTCAACCTGCGCTGGAGAGCCGAAACATCTGCACCCGCGTCTCCAAAACCCAGTTCCCGATAATTGGTATAAATAGTTTTAAAAGGTCGATCGTCATCCCTGGCCAAACTGTTGAGTGCGATCACAGTAGCTCGATCGGGCCTGCCACTCAGCGACAGTTGATAGTCTCGCTGAAAGTTAGTCAGAGCTTGTTTAGTAACCGGGCCGAGTTGACCAGTCGAAGATCGGGGAAAATAGCCGAGATCCCGCAACCTGTCTTGAACCGCTCGCACATTCGGATAAACCGGATCTATTTGAGCAAAAGTCGCACCGGCTGCACTCAAAACCGACAGCATCAAAGCCAGAGACAGCAAACGGACGTAAGTCTGACTCGATAGGTTTTGCCACTTGGGCTCATCCAAAATTTTCGACTCTGCGGGTGCTTCGCAAACAAGAGCAAGTTCGAGGTAAGCAAGAGATTCCATAATTTTTTAGTGTGAAATTGTGGGTGGGTTGTGTGAGCAAACTGCCAAAAATGATTTTTGGCACGCTTGGCTTTGATTCTATCAACGCTAAGTTCTACCTGGAAAGCGCGAAGCACCCGTTTTTATAAAAAATTTACCGTCAAAAATAATTACAGGTAACAACCAAGATAGCATCGCTGCTTCTAGAGAGGCGAGACTCAGCAAAAAAGTTTGCAGGCACATCTTAGCCTTTGAGGCAGAAAGAGAATAAGTTCTGGGGTAGTGCTGGCTAATATTTTATCTGGCTGCAGCAGAAATTACCACCAGACTTGCGCGCAGGCTGTCATCACCTTAATTTGTTGTCTGGTAAAGAGCCTGAAATCGCAGGTTTTTTGTTAAGAAACGCGACTTCTTCATGTTGCCAATGCGCCTAGGAAAGTAGCGCTGATTAACCAAAAAACTAGCCACTAAAAATCCCCGCCCTATTTGCAAATAGGGCGGGGATTTTTTGATAAGTTGACATTGTATTAAAAAATCTACGATCGCTTAAATTAAGCCGAACCGATCGCAAATTACAGCTACTCCCGCTGCAAAAACAGTAATTGCGATGGCTACCAGCGGGTTTTGCCCTCTGCTAACCGCAAAAGAGGTAACGACCCCAGCTCCCAAAGCCGCAGTAACAGCAGCAGTCGCCAAATCTCGATCGGGACGTTTGTCGTACATATTTTTTATTGTTGGTAGCTGTTAAGCTCAAAACTTACATCTTGTAATCCAAGCTACCACTCTTGCCTCTGCGGCGGTGACAACAGCCTGCGTTTTGCAACTAACCTTAAAATTTTGCTAATTTTCTTAACATACTCTCCTGAATAACCTAAGTTAGGATTATGTATTTTCGAGTTTTTATGTTGAGTTTTAGCTCTTGAAACCTTTTGTCTGCTGGGCTTTTATGTCCAATTCAGGATTTTGCAGAGGCGATCGCACCTGCAGTCTCAGCGCATCAAACTGCAATCTCAACTATCGTAAATAAATTTAACTTGACTTTTTCAAATAAATGTGTTTATCCCTATTGCCAACAATAGAAAGGAAAAAACCCGGCGTTGGTGAACAATTTTCACACTGCGATTGCTTGGCTGCCCTCACAATGAGATGAGTATATTTGTTGTCTAACTACTATCTAAGTTTTATTCGCCCTCAACTTTTTCAGTATTGCCGCCTTTGACCCAACCTTCGCGATTGTCATCCTCAATCCGAATTCGCTGCCACTCTTTGTCGGGCGACTCTTCCAAAACTACGACTCTTTCCTTGTAACCAACACCGCCAATGCGGTTCGAGTCTCGGCTACCTGTATCCCGGAGAATTAAGCCGATCGGCTGAGTCACCAGAGCTCGGTAAGCTCCCGGTTCCAGCGGTTTGGGAGACGGGGCATCGCTAGATGTAGAAACAGGGCTAGCCTGGGCTGTTGACTGCGGCGCAGCGCCCGCAACCTGAGCTGGTGTTTTGTCGTTGGGAAAAACAGGTTTTTCGGGCACAGTAGTTAGCTTAGCCGCAAAGTAAAGTGCAGCAGCCACGCTAGCACCTGCCATCAGGACGATCGCGAGCAGAAAACCCACTAAAAATTTGAAAACGCTATATACACTGTTCATAAAACCGCAAATGAAGGAAGAAGGAAGTTCGGCAACGGATTCTGTAACGGATGTAACGGATGTCAGGTAGAAGGAAGAGGGCAGAAGAAAGAAGGAAGGAGGAAGAAGGCCGAAGGCAGAGGAAAGGAGCAAGAAGGCAGAAGGCAGAAGGAAGAAGGTTGACTGTTGACTGTTGAATGTTGACTGCTGAATGTTGAGTAAAATCTGGTAACTGCCAACTGACAACTGGCTACTAACTACTGACTACTGACTTCAAAAGCTTAACCTTGAATCCGGCGGCTCAGACTGCCGTATCTAGAAGCAAGGCGAGCTTTCCCAGCAGCGGCCCAATCTTGGAGAAACTGAATTTGTTCTTGAGCCGTTCTGGCTAAGGGCACCATTTGACTAGCTGATTCTAAAATATCATCTGTTGTAAAGTCTCGATTTTGGCTAAACCCAATGTGCATTGCTTCAATCAAAGTTTGCTCGATTTCGGCCCCTGAAAAATCTGGAGTTTCGTAAGCCAAGCGCTCTACATCGTAATTTTTGATGCTGTGCGATCGCAACCGCAACAAATGTACCTCAAAAATCGCCCGCCGTTCCTCCTGGCTGGGCAAACCGACAAAAAATATTTCGTCAAACCTGCCTTTTCTCAGCATTTCTGGCGGCAAAGACTGGATGTTGTTGGCTGTTGCTACCACAAACACCGGCGAAGTTTTTTCGGCCAACCAAGTAATAAAAGTCCCGAACACCCGGCTGGTTGTCCCGGAATCCCCTTTACCGTCTAATCCCGAAAAAGCTTTGTCAATCTCATCAATCCACAGCACGCAGGGGGCCAAAGCTTCCGCTAGCTGAATCATTTGCCTGGTGCGGGATTCAGATTCCCCGACTAATCCGGCAAACAAGCGCCCGACATCCAACCGCAGCAAAGGCAAATGCCAGTGGTGGGCGATCGCCTTTGCTGTTAAGGATTTTCCGGTTCCTTGAATTCCGACTAACAACAAACCTCTGGGATGCGGCAAACCGTATTGGCGGGCTCGTTCGGAAAAAGCACCGCCGCGCCGCAGCAGCCATTCTTTGAGATTGTCCAAACCGCCGATATCGGAAATATTTTCGCGGGCTGGGTAAAAATCCAGAATTTGAGTTTGGCGAATTGTTTGGCGCTTTTCTTCTAAAATGAGTTCCGCGTCGTCGGAATGGAGTTCGCCTCTGGTGGCGATCGCCTTTGCCAAAACTCGGCGGATTCGTTCGAGCGACAGCCCTTGACAGGAGCGCACTGTTTCGTCCAGCAAACGCCCTTCAATGGCTTGTCCGGTAGCCCCTAATAGCCTTTCTACCTCTATTTTGATTTCCGCCGCCGCAGGCAGGGGAAACTCCAAAACTGTCATCACTTCGCTGAGGTCTTCCGGGATCGAAATTAGAGGAGATACGATGACAATATTTTTGGGCACAGATTTGAGGAGTCTCGCCAAATTCCGCAGCTTGCGGGAAATCGAGACATCTTCCAAAAACCGCTGAAAGTCGCGCAGAATAAAAATTGCCGGCGCGGAGGCGGGCAATTTTTCGAGAAATTCCAAAGCTTGCAGCGGGTTGCGCTTGCCAAAACCGGCATCGTTGGGATTGCCTTGGTAGCCATCAACAAAATCCCAGATGTAGACAGCGCGAGAACCCTGTTTTTTGGCGCATTGGGCGATCGCCGCTTCTACGCGCTCTTCCTCCCGTGTCGGAATGTAAATGAGGGGGTAGCGCGATCGCAGCAGTAGTTCAAACTCGTCGCTAAAAATAGTCATTAGTTATTATTCAACTGACTAAGGCAATTGCCGTTTAAGTGCTTCCAGAGACGCCCAGCGACTGTCTGAGATTGTTTCTGAGCTTTCTGTATTTGCATCATCAGTTAAAGAAATTCCCGGACATTCAGTATCGCATATCTGTTTGTGCGGCAGTTCCAAACACATTTGCTCGTACACCCAATCGCCCGGAGAGAAATAGCCACCTGGGGACAAATTTTCCACCAAATCTTCTAAAGCAACTTCTATTTCTGCTGAACTTGAATCTGTTTGATTTGCTGTTTCTTCGAGCCAGATTAGTTCAGATGAGTTGAGTGCCAAACGATGATTGTATTGTTTCAAGCATCTGTGGCAGGTGAGAGTAACAATTGTTTCTGCTTTCGCCTTCACCTCAAGATAATTCCCTTGGTGAGTCACTTGCAGTCGCCCTCGCACCGGAGTAAGAGTTTCTAAGTCGGGGATAAATTCTTCAAAATCAATGACCTCTTTCCGCTCTGTTTTTGTGAGTAGATGAGGGATATAAATTGTCTCCATAATCTTTTGCCTTCCTACTTCTTGAATTCAAAGGTGAAAAGGAATAGTTAATTTTTAACTTCTTCCTTCTTCCTTCTTCCTTCTTCCCTCTTTAGCGTCAGCGCAGCCGCACGACCAAACGCCGATCTGGTTCTTGTCCTTGACTGTAAGTTTCTATATCCTCACATTCGCTCAAAAAGCTGTGGACTTGACGGCGTTCTGCCGAAGACAGCGATTTGAGTTCAAATTCAACTCCCGTCGATCGCGCTTGATATGCTGCGTACTCTGCCATCGATCGCAATTCCTCTTGGCGGCGGATGCGATAGCCATTTAGTTCAACTGTATAAGGAATTGACTCCTCTACTTCCTGACCTATATTCTGAACCGTATTACAGAGGTACTGAATGGCATCTATTACATTACCGTCAGGCCCGAGTAAAATTGCAACTTGTTCTGGAGTCAGATTGCTTTCATCTATTGTCATCCAATAGCAATCTTTTTGTTGTTCGCATACCACTTTTGACGGAAGGGCGGACAGTTGTAACAATTCTTCTAACCATTGCTGTCCGCGCTGCATTTTAGAGTCTTTCATTGTTGTTAAAATCAAGCCTTTTTCTTGGCACGCTTTGGCTCAAAGGGAAGGGCATCTAATCCTTGTTCTTTTTTGGTTTTCGCCTCTGCTTCGTCCACTATTTTTTGGAGGTTTTCGGGCAGCGGTTCTCGCGACAAAATAAACGATTGAACTGTTTGGAAGATGTTAGCAATGAGCATATACATCAACACGCCGGCGGGCAGCGGGAAGAACAAAAACATCCCTGAAAATATGACTGGCGTCAGTTTGTTGACTGTAGCCTGTTGGGGGTTGTCGTTTGGTCCTTGTGCTTGTCCCGAAAGAGTTTGGTTGATATACAAACTGATGCCGAAGCCCAGGATCATCACCAAAATATCCCAGTGGATTGTACCGTCTGGGTCGATCGCGCCAACGCGGCCTAGGGCTTCAATAAACAGGAATCCTTTGTTAGTAGCCAATCCGGGGATTGTACCTTGAACTGTGGCTTCACCGGGCGCTAATGCCGTGATGTTTCCCTGTTCATCTACCTTGATCAGATCTTCGCCTTTGATGACTTTCCAGCCGGGTTCAAAGTCGATTTCGCTCTTATTTTCTGCAGCTAAAACTTTGAGAGGTTTGCCCTCTGGGGTTTGAAAATTAATCTTGGTTGTGTCGCCGACTGCGAGTTTGTCGCCGCCTGGAATTACGCCCACAACTGGAGCATGAAAAGTACCTGTGACGTAAATATTTTGTGGCGGTGTAGCAAAAGCTTGCGGTTGAACAGTTTCGATTTGTTCTTTCGGCAAAACTTGAACGTTGACGCTGTAATTTATGTCAGAAAACGGCGAACCCCGGAGCGTTGCAAACAGTGCAAACAGCACTGGCATTTGCAGCACCAACGGGAAGCATCCTGCTAGAGGATTACCAAATTCTTTGTATACTTTGCTCATTTCCTCCTGCTGTTTTGCAGGATTTTCTTTATAGAGTTTTTGAATTTGATCTACTCGCTCTTTCATCAATGGCTGCGCTACTTTCATGCGCCGCATATTGCGAAGAGAGCCTGCGTTGAGAGGATAAAGAGCAAAGCGAATCACGAGCGTCAGAGCTACGATCGCTAAACCGTAGCTTGGCACGATCCCGTAGAAAAAATCTAGGATCGGGAGCATGAGGTTGTTGGAGAGAAACGAGATACCGAAATCCATTCGCTTTGAGTTAATTTAGGTGCTCTATGTTTGCTGTTGAGAACTATTTTTACCCGCTTAACGCGAGCCGCCTCAATTTTCAGGGTTTTGTCTCTATCTTAGGACATTGCCCGTCGATCTACCGCCCGGTCTGCGGGTTTGTTGTAATTAGTTTGCCAATACTCGCACTCACTTTACCCTGATTTGAGGGCGAAGCGGTTCGGTTATTTAGCTTGGGCCGCGTTTGCTTTTTGAGCTGCTGCAGGCAGTTTTTCGTTAATGTAGTCATACATTGCTCGAAATTTCGGCATAGCTCTGAGTTCCAAGCGGCTGCCATTTTTCATGGTGAGCACCATGTCTCCGTAAGTCCCGAAACCGCGAGGTACTGTGACGATTTTGACTATATCTGAGTAGATAACGTCTGTCTGATCGCCCCCCATCCAACCGCTAGTTACGGACACTCGGCGGCTCGTGATCCGATATCGCAGCCACAGAGCCCGGACAATTGCTCCTACTGCTAGGGGGATTCCCACCACAGTCAGCCCCAAGAGTAAATTGAGGATCAAGTCTCCCGGCGCGGGGCCGCCTTCATAATATACTTCCTCTCGAATTCCCATCTAGTACCTCGGCTTCTACCAACAACTGCTCTAATTCTTGCAGAATTTCTGCATAATTGCACTCTTGTGCGATCGGACGCACGACAATTACTAAATCCCACCCGAATTTTAATCGGGGCAATAGGTGTCGCAAAGCTGCCCGAATCTGACGCTTAATCCGGTTGCGGACTACAGCGCGTTTGCTGACTTTCAGGCTGATGGAAATGCCTGTGCGAGTGGGTTGCAAGGATTTTTCGGCTGTTGGTTTCGCAAATTCGGCGCTTTTTGGTTTACGCAGAGCTCTTAAGCTGAAATGGGCCGAGTTACGGCGAATTCCCTTGCGGTATACGGCGCTGAAGTCTTTTCGGTGCTTAAGTCGGTTTGTATCGGGCAACATGGCGTAGGGCGATCGTTGAGGCCTCCCAACCTTGATGCAGTGCTAGACTGCGAGGCGGTGGCGACCTTTGCTGCGGCGAGCTTTGATTACCAATCGACCGGTTGCGGTACGCATTCTGGCGCGAAAACCGGATGTTCTTTTTCTTTTGCGGCTGGTTCCGTGCAGGGTTTGCTGTGTCATTTTGATTTCTCCCGGCTTGTTACTTTACTTTTGATTAATATTCACAATCTTCTAGTTTACCATAGAGTGGTTTTCTTGGCAATAAGATTTTTCTGAGTTGATATGTATTGAGAGTAAGAGTGAAGTTGCGGTATTTTTGTATTATATTAAGTATTATACCGAAACGGCGATACAATTATAAGTTACACAGACAAAGCCATCTTCTACTTAAAGTATTTCTATTCCTATTTGCTTTCGCCTTAGATAGCGGTTTAGTTAAAATTGTGAAAAAAGCTCCATTACCGCAATGACAAATTTACCTAATTTACCTAAACGTACAGACGCTCAGAGAATTGGTGTAAGTGCTGCTGACCTTCTTAATTCAGTTTTCACTAAGTTTTGTAATGTTCATCCTGTTCAACAAGATCGGGATATGGGGATTGATTTCATTTGTGAGCTTATACCAATTTTATGTGAAGTTGCATATAATAGAGAGATAGCTTGTATGGTGCGTTTATGAGTCGTAGTTTAAAAA
>NZ_JAUBPR010000048.1:0-45528 GCF_036700845.1 Microcoleus sp. S13_C5 | reverse complement strand
GATCGCTGGTATTTATAATTATGAACTTTCTTTAAAGACTAAATTAGAGCTCGCCTGAGACTTTCGCAAGAGGTCTAATGAAACTCCCTACATTAATCCAGCCGGAGTTGAGGGCTACTTTGAATATATTTTTAGCCCGGTGTTTGCCGCCGATCGCACCGTCGAATCGGTCGTCGGTTTATCTCGCGACATCAGCGATCGCAAACAGGCAGAAGCAGCCCTGCAAAAGAGTGAAGAACTAAAGCGACGCATTTTAGAAAGCAGTCAAGACTGCATCAAAGTTTTAACGTTAGAGGGACGACTTCTCTATCTGAATACAGGCGGCTTGAATCTCCTAGAAATCGACGCTCCTGCATCTGTCCTGAACACCGAATGGCTTGATTTCTGGCAAGACGAAGATCGCCAAAGGGCAGAAGCAGCGCTTGCAGCAGCTTCTGCAGGCAATGTTGGTCAACTTCAAGGCTGCTGCCCCACGGCAAAGGGCAACTTGAAGTGCTGGGATGTCATCGTCACTCCCATCCGAGATGTATCAGGAATGGTTGTACAACTGTTATCAATCTCACGCGACATCACAAAGCAAAAGCAAGCTGAATCGGAACGAGAGCAGCTACTAAAACGAGAACAAGTGGCACGAGAAGAAGCAGAACGCGCCAACCGCATCAAAGACGAGTTTTTGGCAGTGCTTTCCCATGAATTGCGATCGCCCCTAAATCCCATCTTGGGTTGGACTCAATTACTGCAGAGCGGCAAACTCGATGCTGTCCGTCAACGAGAAGCCCTGGCAACCATTGAACGTAATGCCAAACTCCAAACGCAATTAATCGAAGACTTGCTCGACATCTCCCGCATCATGCAGGGCAAAATGTCCCTGACAATTACTTTCGTCAGTTTAACGTTTGTCATATCTGCTGCCGTGGAAACCGTGCGGTTAGCAGCAGAAGCAAAAAATATTCAGCTCGTGCTGGATTTTGCTCCAGAGGTTGCCCTCGTTTCTGGGGATGCAGCCCGTTTGCAGCAAGTCGTCTGGAACCTGCTTACAAATGCTGTCAAATTCACACCAAATAACGGACAAGTGACCGTTGAACTCCGGCAACTCGATCAACTAGCTCAAATTCGGGTCATTGACACGGGTAAAGGTATCAATCCGCAGTTTTTACCTCATGTTTTTGAGTATTTTCGACAAGAGGATGGCTCAACCACTCGCAAATTTGGTGGATTGGGATTGGGACTAGCGATCGCGCGACAAATTGTCGAAATGCACGGAGGGAGAGTGTGGGCACAGAGCCTGGGTGAAGAGCAAGGCGCAACTTTCATTGTGCAATTGCCGACGATGAAACAGACACCATCGCTCGTATCTGAATCCATCCCAACCCAAACAGATGCAGGACTGCTCTCGGGCATTCAAATTTTGCTGGTAGATGATGAGCCAGATACCCGTGAGTTTCAAGCGTTTCTGTTAGAACAAAACGGGGCTCATGTGAGGGCCGTTGCTTCTGGCAAAGAAGCATTGCAAGCACTGGAACAATCTATTCCCGATGTGCTCGTAAGTGACATCGGGATGGCCGAGATGGACGGTTATATGCTGCTCCAACAAATTCGATCGCGACCCCCCAATCAAGGTGGAACGATCCCAGCCATTGCACTGACTGCGTATGCCACAGAAATTGATCGACAGCAGGCACTTCAGGTCGGATTTCAAACTCATATCACAAAACCTGTGGAGCCGTCCGTGTTAGTGAGAGCGATCTCACTCTCGCTAGGACGCACCTAAAACAGCATTTTGTAGCATATTAGTAACACGACTCAACCCCTCATTGTTTCGTTAGCGCTCGCTCGGACTTTGCCTCAAGCAAATCATAGAACCGTGGTCTATGCTCCATACTCAGTTAGGCAGGCCGATGGAATGATGGAAGGGTTGTTTGAGTACAAGATGCAGCGATGGCTCCGCCCCGGATGGAGCCTACGCATTCGGAGAGGCAAGGGCATGGCGTGTTGGGTTTTGGGTTCGGTTTTAGTTTCCCAAAATAGGGGTGTTGGTGGCGATCGCAAATGGGGTTGTGTAGCGATAGCTTGCGTAATTGGGCGTAACTTGTTGCTGAAAGTCCCAGATGGGCAACAGCTTTTCTAGATGCCCATCCTTGAGGCTGTGAGCTATCCACCGTTCACCCATGCTGGGGACTCGTGCTGGTGCGGGCTATGGTGGGTAGCAGTGCAAGAATGAAGTTGTAAGTTTTCATAGAGGGAGTGAGGAAGTTCACAGCCTGAGTGGCTGCGATCGGCATCTCTCAATCAGGAGGCAAAAGGGGATGGATCAGGCAACTTTAAGGCAAATGGCGATGGCTACGTTTTCAGAAGTTGGCATTCAATTTGATGAAGCTAACGTCAAGGCGGAGATTGACGATAACTGGTTTCTTGGTGGTAGTGAGCCCACCAATCAACTTTACATTGTGCATTTGCTATTTGACGGACAAGGGCGGGAAGAACCGGGGCTACATGGTTGGGTAGAGTTCAATTGGAAAGGAGATGTGCAAAGGTGGGATCTGCTGGAACAGGATGAATATGGTAAGCAAGAAATTGCCAGCAGCAATGATGGGATTGAGTACGATCGCATGAATCCCCCTATCCGTAAGCCCATGCCCATTCGCTATCGACCGCTCTTACCCCCTGCAAGTCCCACACCATAAGGGCGGTAGTTAGTGCATACCGTCCTGCCCCAACGAGTCTCCATCAGCCACCATTTCTGAGAGAAATGTCAGGGGATTGCTCATATCAGCAGCGAAACCAAGGATGGCGCGATCTCGATGCTCGTAAACTAAATCTCCCTGAGCATTAAACAAAAAAGTTGCACCTCGTTGAGTGAGATAAGCAGCATTTGGAACATAGGTTTTCCAATTACTCAGCACTTCTCCCATATTCCGCAGCCGTAAAGTTGCCAATTCAAATGGACGCTGGAAACCCTTGCCACCTGCCCACCGGAAAGTAGAGCCTCGGAGGGGTGGAAGAGGGAAAGCCTGAATAATTTCATCATCACCAATTAATTGAGGTGCTTTTGCGTCGCCTCGATATCCTCTCCATACTTCTGCCAGAGTGCCTGGGCTACCAATCCCGGAACACATCAACAATAGATTGAGGTAAGCATTCATAGCAGCCGATAAACCGGGTAGTTTTAACGATAAACCTGGATACAGGTCAAGTTTTTGGTGCAGTTGGGCACTAGGATCTACAAACAAACAGTCGCTAGGAAATCCTGTATAACCACAGAATCGCTCACCCGAGGAGAGTGAGCCAATTCCCACAGCTCGGACTGCTATCCCTTGTGTTTCCAGCCGTTGAGCGTCCCGCTGTAACCACCAAGCATATTCAAGGCTGTCGAAATCTCCCAATTGTGGCAAGAACAGAACCAATTGCCTCATAGAGGATTCGCAACCGCTCAAGATGGGTAAAACGGCTCCATCACTCACCCGTTGGCGTGAGGTTTGGCTCAAGAGGCTATGGATATTCATCGGCTAATTATCTATTGAGGAATTGGGAAAGTAGAAAATCATCAGTTGTTGGACAGATGCTTTACTCACATCAAATCGGGCGGCTACTTTCGGAATTGATGTATCACCTGGTTGAGATGCTTTAACTATTGCGCTTGAGCTGGCATGGTATCTCTAGCTGTGCTACTTTACCACAGATAAGCCGATGATTAGAGGCGATCGCCAATCCTCTGTAGCGAGAGCAAACTCAATAAAATGGGTACCCACAAGCGTGAAATATTTTGCTCCACTAACTTAAATTAACACCAGTTCACGGCATTTGTAGGTAGCTTTTCGTTCGGCTTTCCCAAATAAAGAATACCGAGAGCAAGTGTAGCTCCCGGTATCAGCTTTTCCAGTTCCGTTGTTGTTAAGTAAATCCAATTAGGCTCTATTTGGGAAAATTTGCCTCACTCGATTAAGCACAGCAGATCTTTATTGGTTAGCCTGTTCCAAAGCAGGATTCGTTGAAGATCCAGCAATTTCGGCTAAGTTAATCTTGACGACTTTATTGCGAGCTTCCGTCACTTTGGGCAGAGTTAGTGTTAGAATGCCATCTTTGCATTCAGCTTGCACAGAGTCGTTTTGAATTGGTGCGGGCAAGGGAAGAACCCGGTGGAATTTGCCATATCGGAATTCAGAGCGGACGTAGCCAGATTTTTCGTCTGTGTTTTGGTAGCGGCGTTCGCCAGAGATAGAAATTGCTTCACGAGTCACTTGAACGTCAATGTCTTTGGGGTCAATTCCGGGCAGTTGCGCTTTTAATACGAAGTTGTCCCCAGCATCAGCCAATTCCACAGCGGGCATCCAAGTGGCTTCTGAGTTATCTCTCGTTGTTGCCAGTTGGTCAAAAACTTTATCGAGTTGCTGACGGATGGTTTCAATTTCCGTGAAAGGTTGCCAATAGCGCATCAACATAATCTGTCACCTCAAAGATTGGTAAAGCTTTATAAGAAAAGCTTGGGTTGAAGCTCATTGCTTACAGTTATTATGATGCCGCTTTCTAAGTGGGAGTAACAGTCAGGAAAACCCCACTGATTTGGTCGTATTTTCCAGAAAGAACGTGAAAGAATCAGGGTAATGGGCATTGAAGAAAACCGTACAAAGCTATTCCTAGAAACCGAAAATGCTGTGTCAACGCCATGATGAGTTTGCCGAGCGAACTCTGCATGGCGCGAGCGTCGCCGGTGTTGCCAACCGTACCAAAAATGCGGTCGGGTGATGTGTAGCAGGGTAAGGACGTGCAGAGCGAGCGTGAGCTGCTTTCTAATAGCCATCGCTCGCGCTCATGAGGATCTGAGCATAATCCCGATCAAGCTTAAATATCTCCCTTATTTCTTAGTCCGCAGAGGCGGACTTAGTTTATGTAGTTGCGGTTTCAACCGCCGAACTATCTCAATCTATCCAAATTTCGTCAAGAACCGGAAAGCATCCAGTACATGACTCGCGCAAACGTAAGGCGAAGTATTGTAAAATGCTTGCCAAGCCGCCGCTTTATCTTCGTCGTATTTATCGGCTCTTTCCGGGTATTTTCCTTGCCAATTCAACCGGACAGCGTGACCGACTAATACATCTAAAACGATATATTCTTCTACTTGCAATTCTGGGTTGCGCTGGGCAATAGCAGCCAACTCCATCAGCGCCTCAATATTGACTTGTCGGTATTCAGGTGCCACAATTTTATTCAGCAAATGCTCGATTTGTAGCGCGAAATTCTTTTCGCCCGGGGTCATTTCCGATAATATAATATGGCTATCTAACCGATTGCGCCGCTCTAATTTGTCGCCAATTATTAAGCCTTTGCAGTGCCGCAGCAATCCCCAAACACTCGGATAAAAATCTTTCGGTACGCGATTGACTGCACCTTCCATTTGCCGCTTCCGCCGCCATCCTCCCGCAGGCATTGTTGGTTCTTCAGAAACTGGCGCTACTACCCATTTAATATCTTTTTCCGGCTGTTTGACGCGCAGGGATTCTTGCTGTTTGAGGATTTGATTCATTTCCTCGTATTCTGTCAACACTTGGCGCAGGCGATTTTTGATTTCAAAGGGACTTAGCTGCATTAAATGTTCGTAAGCTTCATTTTGCGTCACTCCCAATTCGCGGGCAAACTCGCTAGTCAGCAGCAAAATAAAGTAGCTAACTCTTAGCGTCAGCAGGCCTTTAAATAACTGAGGTTCGGCTTTAATTAGCAGGCCGAGGTAGATGAGAACTTCTTGAGTTAGAACTCGATCGCGAATGTCTTCTCCGCAGAATTGGCGAATTTTGTCCATCACTTCCGTGTAAGATCCGGGTCGCGAAATTATCGAATCTTCGCTGTAAGCTTTCCCCACAGCAATCTGTTTTTGCCGCACCAAAATGTCTGTCACCGCATCGGACAAGCTGATATCAACTTTGTCGAGCAAACCTGCGGCATGGCGGATGACTGCCCATTGGATTTTTGATTGTGAACTTTCTCCAGCTTTTGTATAAACTTCGTTGAGCAAATCCACAACTTTAACTGTTTGTTCTGCACCTCCAAATCCTGTATCAAAATTTAATCCTTTGAGGCGGACCAACGTGTGTAACAACTCAATTTGTTCGTACAAATTTTCTGATTCGCGCAGGCTAGTTAGCAAGAAATTAGTATTAGTTTCGCACTCTAATTTAAATTCTTGCGTGTGACCTAAAGGCCAAGTCTTTTCAGGATGGTAAGTTAGATAGCTGCGGGTTTCTACTGCACCTGTTACCGGAGATTCGGTAAATTCAAAATCGTGCATGAAATCAATTCTTTCGGTGCCAGCAGTCAGCATTAACTGCTTAAGATTTCCGAGTTTAACTGGCGTGTTGTTACAGTGTCCATCCCGGAATTCCTTCATTAATTCTAACAACGCTTCCCGGCCGGTTTCCAGCATCGTGTGAGTCAGCATCAGCGTTACCGTAGGGCGTCCCAACTGATACCAGTGGCGGTGAATGTGAGCTATTTCGCTCTTGATTTGAGCTACTAGAAAATGGTAATCTAAAGTTAAGTAAAACTCTTGTCTGTTCAAAAATGAGGGGAGAAATACGATCGCCTCTTCGCGAATTTTAAACACCCGAGAAGTTGTTAAACTCCGCAGACGGCGCACGGGGCGGCCGGTTAAGCCTAATTGGTCGTTGCGCCCAATTTGCGTGTAAATAGCTGATAATTCTTTCGTCTGGCGGACTTGAATTGGTTCTACCTGTTTTGGGGTTTGTGCCGCAATGCCGTTAGCGGCTAATTCTGCTTGCAAATCTTCGTCTTCAGCTAACAGTGCAATTTGCACTAAAGGTTCTCTCTGTTGGCCCACTGACAGGTGCCTTCCCAGCGGGTCGATGTCGCCAACTGCGATTAATCCTTCATTTAGCAATTGACCGAGAAAATATAAACTTTGCGCCCAAACTAGGGGAATATTTTCATTGGGTAAGCGCTGCTGGCTGCGGGGATTTAGCTTTTCTGCTTCTATATTTTCGGCGGGGACGTAGTACAATTCGGGTAGTAGTGGCAAACCAGAGCGATCGACTGCTAGAGATTCCAAACGCTGCTGGTACTCCTGCACTTGGGCTTGATTTCCCTGAAATATGCCGTCCAAGAATAAATAAGTGAAAAATAGCGGCCACTCGCATTCAATGTGCTCGAACTGCCTTAATTCTGTGGGTTCGTAGTGCAGGCGATCGGCATCTTCCAAAACTGTTTGGTGTCCGTCCCGCAGAAACCGCTTGCAGCCGTATTTTCCTTGCAATTTGTCAATAATCTTATTTCGAGTCCGTTCTACTAATTCTCGATCTTCCACAGCAAAAGCCGGAAAACTAATGACGCTCAATAAAGCAGCATCTACTTCTTTTGAACTAGATTCGCGAGGCAAAAGCGATTCCAGAGTTATGCGACTTCTGGCAATTTCGTCTGGCAAAACGTGAATAACTGACGCTTGAGAACCTTTAATTCCGAACAAATCTAACCCATTTATTGCTTCCAGGGCGGCTTTTGCCATGCCAACTGAACTGGCGTTCAATTCTGCATTGCCGCGATTGATTTTATGGCCTCTTTCCCAAATCCCGTAATCGGGCGTGCGGTAGGCTCTACCGATGTAGTAAACTAAATTTTGCACGAAATTGACTTCATCAATTGTAAAAATTACGTGCAGGCCGGAAGCCGTCATTTGAGCAAGAATTAATAAGAATATAGATGTAGCGTCTAACTGTAAATGTCCCCACTTGTCATCACCGACAACAATACCCCCAGTTTGAGTATTGTATTTAGCGTGCAGCGCATCTAGCGGCGACTGAGTATTTTTAAAACGTTCTACTTTGCTCGATTGCTGCATCATCGCAAACAGCAAGCCGCGCATCAGTTTGACTGTGCTGTGTTCGAGTTCAAATGTCCTGCCCTGATCTCCATCAATTTTGCGATAAGCTAAACCCAAACCCCAAACTGCGAGAATGCTATACACGTTGTCACGCACCCAGGCATCGGTGTAGTCGCCGTGGGCGTTAACGGCGGTACTCGCCGGCAGCAAACCAGTAATTGGATTTTGGCGCTTGAGAATGATGTTTTTGATTTGCTGGTAGTAATAATCTAACCTGGTTTGCCGCTGGGTTTTTGCGATCGCCATTTCGTTTTCCTTCTTTTTCCTGATGCGAGTAGATTTGCGGTGAATAGACTTTTAAATATATCAGAGATTAGATCATTTCTCAAGTTATCCAAACACAAGAAGGTAATTGCCATGTCTACCCAAAACCACAATAACAACAGCGTTCCTTTCGTAAAAGTTGTCTACTCTACAGTGAAAATTAATGGTAAAATTGAGCTAGTACCGATGGAATGGTACGCAGACGGCTCTGTCAAAAAAATCGAACACTAATGCTCGATCGCACTTGGCGGGCAAACTCTAATGAACTTGCGCGACCCCTCGCTTACAAAAAAACCGGTTTCTGGGCAACCCAACGATGACTTAACAGACTCTTGGTGGCACAAACCGGGTTTTTTGTGTCCAAGACTGGTCTAGCGTCGATCGCCAATCTAAGCTAATTTAAATAACTAGGTGTGTAGGAATCTCAAAGAAAAAATATGGATGGATCGCGCCCGCAATTTTCAGTTCTGGGACTACCAGTTCACATATTAGATGATTATGCAGGTTGGCTGATGCAGCGCCTGCATCAAGGGTTAGGAAGTCATGTGGTGACGCTGAATGCTGAAATGGCGATGCAAGCCGAGCAAAATCAGGCCTTAGCAGATGTAATCCGCCAAGCGGAACTGGTGATTCCCGACGGTTCGGGAGTAGTGTTGTACTTGCGGCTGCGTGGCAAACCGGCACAGCGCTATCCGGGGATTGAATTAGCAGAATCGCTGCTGCAGCAAGCCGGAAAATTACCTGATTCGGAACCACTATTTTTCTTTGGAGGTTCCCCAGGAGTGGCGGCTGCGGCGGCCAAAACTTGGCAGCAAAAAGTTAACGGATTGTCGATTACTTCTCAACACGGTTATCTTTCCGCAGAGGAAGAGAAAGACTTCCGTGAAAGCCTCAAACAAATGCAGCCCAAACTGATTTTTGTCGGCTTGGGAGTGCCGCGCCAAGAATTTTGGATTGCCGAACACCGACACCTTTGTCCTCAGTCAATTTGGGTGGGAGTTGGTGGCAGTTTTGATATTTGGGCGGGAACAAAAGACCGCGCGCCGGCTTGGTTTTGCGACAATCATTTAGAATGGCTGTACCGACTTTATCAAGAACCTTGGCGGTGGCGCAGGATGTTAGCTTTGCCACAATTTGCCTTGAAAGCTTTGGGAGATTTTAGAGCTTAAAAGTTCCCTCTAGAATCGGGTTTACGGGAGTTATGGCTGATATTGCCGATCGCGCGTAAACCCGCCGCTACAATAATTGTGGTTAATTTACGTGACATGATACAGTATATCCCCGTAGAGCTGGTAAACTTAATCTAGTAAGTAGATCGGCATGAAAAAACAATAATATCTTCTATGGGCGATCGCGAGCGAAGATATATAAAAGCCGGCATCAAAGCCTTGTCCTCTTCACTAGATATTCTTGGGGCGGAAACGGAGTAATAGCGAATCACCTTTAGTCAAATTCGGATTTATGAGTAGTTCCCCAAGAAAGAAAAAAACGCTCTTGTTTTTAGCAGCGAACCCCAAAAACTCCACGCCCCTGCGCTTAGATAAAGAGGTTCACGAAATTTCAGATGCGTTGCAACGCTCTAAAAAGCGTGACAAGTTCCAACTGGAGCAAGAATGGGCAGTAACGCACACGGATATGCGGCGGGCAGTATTAGATTATAATCCGCAGATCGTTCACTTTTCGGGGCATGGTGCAGGAGAGGATGGTTTAGCTTTAGAAGATGAAACCGGGCTGATCAAGTTGGTAAGCGTACAAGCCTTAGCAGCCTTATTTGAAGTATTTATGGATCAGGTTGAATGCGTCGTGCTGAATGCCTGTTATTCAGAAGTGCAAGCAAATGCGATCGCACGTCATATACCATATGTTATTGGTATGAACAAAGCCGTTGGAGATAATGCTGCACGGGAATTCGCCGTGGGTTTTTACGACGCATTAGGCGCGGGGAAATCTATAGAATTTGCCTATAAGCTTGGCTGTGTCAGTATCAGCATGGCAGGTATTCGCGAAGAATTGACTCCGGTACTGAAAAAGAAGTCAGATTTTTCTGATGCTCCCGTTAGCGATATACTTGAGGAGTCGTCGCCTGCGGTGGCAAATGCGGGTTCGCTCCCCTCCCCACCTGTTTCTCTTCTCAATTTAGATAACCCAGAAGGTTCTGTTAGCTTAGATTGTCAGCTATATATCGATCGTCCTCCCATTGAATCGGACTGCTACCAAACTATTGCCAAACCTGGAGCTTTGATCCGAATTAAATCACCCCGTAAAATGGGTAAAACTTCTTTATTACAGCGCATTTTACACCATTCAAGAGAACAGGGACATCAAACTGCCTATTTAAACTTTCAATCTGCTGATGGTAATTTTCTTAGTAATCTCGATCAGTTGTTGCAATGGTTTTGTGGTGAGATTACCAATGAGTTAAATTTAGAAGACCGAGTAGCGGACTACTGGAAACAAGGCATGGGTAGCAAACAAAAATGCGGCAACTATTTTCAGCGCTACCTGTTAGCAACAATTAATACACCATTAACGTTAGGATTAGATGAAGTCGATCGAGTTTTTCAATATCCCCAAGTAGCGCAGGAATTCTTTGGTTTACTGCGGGCGTGGCACGAAAAAGGAAAAAACGAACCAGCTTGGAAAAAACTGCGTTTAGTAATTTCCCATTCCCAAGAAGTTTATATTCCCTTGAATATCAACCAATCGCCTTTTAATGTAGGTTTACCAATTGATCTACCAGAATTTAACCATCAAGAAATTGTTGAGTTAGTACAAAAACATCAACTGAATTGGCCGGCTCGCAAAATAGAACAATTGATTGGAATGGTAGATGGGCATCCTTACCTGTTAAGAAAAGCCCTTTATGAAATTGCTCGCGGTTATTTGACCTTAGAGGAATTTTTACAGACTGCGCCTACTGAAGAAGGAATTTACGGCGATCATTTACGCCATCATTTAATTAATCTCACTGCCGATCCAAATTTGGAAGCAGCAATGAAACAAGTAATTGCTAGTTCTGTTCCGGTACGATTAGAAGCCAATCTAGCGTTTAAACTTCGCAGTAGGGGTTTAGTGAAGTTGCGAGGTAATGATGTGATTCCTCTGTGCAATCTCTGCCGCCTTTATTTTAAAGATCGATTGGGAGTTCATTAATGAATGACAAACCTGATTTAGATTACGAATATCAAGTAGGTGGTAGCCTACCTGTAGATGCACCCACCTATGTTAGGAGACAAGCTGACCAAGATTTTTATGACGGATTAAAAGCCGGAGAATTTTGTTATGTTCTCAACTCGCGACAGATGGGTAAATCTAGCTTGCGCGTGCAAACAATGGCTAGATTGCAGCAGGAGGGATTTGCCTGTGCTGCCGTTGATATTACAGCAATTGGTACTGCAAATATTACTCCTAAAGAGTGGTATTTTGGAATCATTGACTCGCTGGTAAATAGTTTTGAACTCTACAATAATTTCGATTCCTATGAATGGTGGACGAGTCACGAACTGATGTCTCCTGTCCAACGTTTCAGCAAGTTTATCGGAGAGGTATTACTTAAATTTATTGATAAATATATCGTTATTTTTGTTGATGAAATTGACAGCCTATTGGCTTTGCCCTTTAATATTGATGATTTTTTTGCAGTGATTCGTGATTGTTTTAACCAGCGTGCAGACAAGCCCGAATATAACCGTTTAACCTTTGCTTTGATTGGGGTAGCAACGCCTTCCGATTTAATAAGCAATCAGCTTCGCACTCCGTTTAATATTGGTCGTGCCATTGAGTTAACGGGTTTTCAATTAGCAGAAGCACAACCTTTAGCAGTAGGGCTAGAAACTCAAGCAGAAAATTCTCAAGCCTTGTTAGAAGCGATATTATCTTGGACTGGCGGACAGCCATTTTTAACGCAAAAAGTTTGTAAATTTCTCAAGAATTATCTAAATTCCCAATCAATCGAAACTCCCCCTGATTTGGTAGCAAAGTTAGTCGAAAAGAAGGTGATTGAGAATTGGGAAGGACAGGATGAGCCAGAGCATTTAAAGACGATTCGAGACCGCATTTTACGCAGCAAGCAACGTACCAGTCGGTTGCTGGGGATATATCAGCAAATTTTACAACAAAATCAGATAGCCGCTGATGATACTCCCGAACAAATGGAACTACGCTTAACAGGTTTGGTAGTTAAAAAATCTGCTGAACTTAAAGTTCATAACCCTATTTATCAATTTGTTTTTAACCTGGATTGGGTAGAAAAACAATTAGCGAATCTCCGCCCTTACAGAGAAAGTTTTAAAGCTTGGGAAGATTCTGATTGCCAAGATGAATCGCGATTCTTGCGGGGTCAGGCATTGCAAGATGCTCAAACTTGGGCGGCAGGCAAAAGTTTGAGCGATTTAGATTATCAGTTTTTAAATGCCAGTCGGGAAGTACAACAACGGGAATTTGAACGGGAATTTGAAGCTGAAAAACAGGCTAATCAAATTTTGACTAAAGCGAATCAGACGCTAACCAAGGCACAGCAAAAGGCACGATGGATTACAATTGGAACCTCTGTTTTTGCCGGGGTGGCTATGTTAATTGCAACTGGGGCAACTTTTTTTGCCGGGAAGCAAGTCACTCAAGCTAATAATTTATCAAATACCATTCAGGAAAGTGCTTTTTCCAATCAATCATTTATTTCTGGACAGACATTTCAAGCACTGCTGGAAGCATTGAAAGCCGGAACAACATTAAAAAAACTAGATGCTTCAGCCAACACGACAAAAGACATCAAAGGACAAGTGATGGGTGCGCTGCAACAAGCAGTTTCCGAAGTAAAAGAGCGCAATAGTTTGGAAGGGCATAGCAGTTCGGTCTATCGCGTAGCCTTTAGTCCCGATGGCAAGACATTGGCTTCTGCTAGCCATGACAACACCATCAAATTGTGGAACCTGCAAACCCAAAAACTGATCGCTACCCTCTCCGGGCATAGCGATTGGGTCAGAAGCGTCGCCTTTAGTCCAGATGGCAAGACTTTGGCTTCTGCTAGCGCCGACAAGAGCATCAAACTGTGGAACCTGCAAACCCAAAAAGCAATCGCTACCCTCAAAGGGCATAGCTATTCGGTCAGAAGCGTCGCCTTTAGTCCAGATGGCAAGACTTTGGCTTCTGCTAGCCATGACAAGAGCATCAAACTGTGGAACCTGCAAACCCAAAAACTGATCGCTACCCTCTCCGGGCATAGCGAGTCGCTCAGAAGCGTCGCCTTTAGTCCAGATGGCAAGACTTTGGCTTCTGCTGGCGATGACAACACCATCGAATTGTGGAACCCGCAAACCCAAAAAGCGATCGCTACCCTCAGAGGGCATAGCAGTTCGGTCTATAGCGTCGCCTTTAGTCCAGATGGCAAGACGTTGGCTTCTGCTAGCGATGACAACACCATCAAACTGTGGAACCTGCAAACCCAAACAGCGATCGCCACCCTCACCGGGCATCGGAATTGGGTCAATAGCGTCGCCTTTAGTCCAGATGGCAAGACTTTGGCTTCTGCTAGCGCCGACAAAACCATTAAACTGTGGGACGTGCAAACCCAAACAGCGATCGCTACCCTCACCGGGCATAGCAATTCGGTCAGTAGCGTCGCCTTTAGTCCAGATGGCAAGACTTTGGCTTCTGCAAGCTATGACAACACCATCAAACTGTGGAACCTGCAAACCAGATCCACCCTCACCGGGCATAGCAAAAAGGTCAATAGCGTCGCCTTTAGTCCAGATGGCAAGACTTTGGCTTCTGCTAGCGATGACAAGACGATCCAACTGTGGAACCTGCAAACCCAAACAGCGATCACCCTCCTCATCGGGCATAGCAAAAAGGTCAATAGCGTCGCCTTTAGTCCAGATGGCAAGACTTTGGCTTCTGCTAGCGCTGACGGTGCCATCAAACTGTGGGACGTGCAAACCCAAAAACTCATCGCTACCCTCACCGGGCATAGCAATTCGGTCAATAGCGTCGCCTTTAGTCCAGATGGCAAGACTTTGGCTTCTGCTAGCGCCGACAAGAGCATCAAACTGTGGAACCTGCAAACCCAAAAAGCCATCGCCCTCCTCACCGGGCATAGCAATTCGGTCTATAGCGTCGCCTTTAGTCCAGATGGCAAGAGTCTGGCTTCTGCTAGCGCCGACAAGAGCATCAAACTGTGGAACCTGCAAACCCAAAAACTCATCGCTACCCTCACCGGGCATAGCAAAGATGTCAATAGCGTCGCCTTTAGTCCAGATGGCAAGATTTTGGCTTCTGCTAGCGATGACAACACCATCAAACTGTGGAACCCGCCAACCCAAAAACTCATCGCGATCCTCACCGGGCATAGCGATTGGGTTTATAGCGTCGCCTTTAGTCCAGATGGCAAGAGTTTGGCTTCTGCTAGCGCTGACGGTACCATCAAACTGTGGGACGTACAAACCCGAAAACTCATCGCCATCCTCACTGGGCATCGCAATTGGGTCTATAGCGTCGCCTTTAGTCCAGATGGCAAGACTTTGGCTTCTGCTAGCTATGACAACACCATCAAACTGTGGACTTCAAGGTCTGGGGATTTTGATAAACTGATGGCATTAGGCTGCGAGTCAATAAGTGATTATCTCAAAAACAACCCGAAAGTGACAGCAGAGGATAAACAGATGTGTTCTGATTACATCAACCAAAAGTCAATCAAAAAGGACTAGGCAAAAACAGCCAGCAAGATGCGCGCACTACATTTTTTTCACCTCAGCACATATTCCACCTTTTCCGTCGTCCATTCATTACTCGCTTTAGTTACAACCTCCGCCATGCGCCCCTGTAAATCTTGGTCTAACGCTGGCAATTCCCACAAGTGATAATTCGTTGCATCCAAAGTTGCAAATACTTTTATTACATTTACCCCTTCCTCATAATTTTCTGGCAATGATAGTTTGAGTGCTTCTGTTGTCTCTTCTTTGGGTTCTACAACTTCATAATTCGCACCTTTGGGATAGATTTGTAAAATCCGAAAATCCATATCAAATATCAAGGCAGTGATATTTAAACTTCGAGTAGATTCATTGTGAATTACTAAAGTGATATCTTCTGCACCATTTTCTAATACAGGAACGTTACCATCAGCATTCAAAACCACAATTTGCCGTTTGACTGATTTAACCAATTCAACCTTAAGTTTGCCATTTAAGCGAGAAAAAGCATCTTCATTATCCCACTCCAAACGATTTTGATATAGGGTAATATGGATTAAGCGATTAATTAGCTTTTTAGCTGCTTCAGGTGCATCAACTTTGATCGGAACAAGAACATTTTTGATAGGTTCTTTATTCGCGTCTAAAATTAAATATTCTCCTTGAGGATTCACGGAAACAAAATAATTCACATTCTCATCTTTTTCGGTTTCTGGACAGAATTCTATCCAGCTATGATTTTCAACTTCCTCTTTTGTAGTTTCGAGTACACCAGGAAGTGATGACACATCTACACCAGGAATTTGCGGTATTGGTGAAGGCAGAAGAATCCGAACTTTGCGAATTTGTTCCAACGGTGGCCCTACATAGACAGCAGGTGAACCTATTTCAATTATTCCTTCTCTTAATTTAGGTTTGAGTTCTCTGGTTGTAAATTCGTTGTGTAGCGCCGTTACTTCTGCCCAACAGTCGGATGCTCCCAACTCTACAACTTTAACCGTAGCAATTCGCTGTTCGCTCACATTAAAATCCCTCGTTCTGAATCGAAAAATATCGAATTCTGCCCCTTTTTTAATGCCGCTAGCTTCACCCATTTGCAATTGGACTCGGTTTTTGGTAATATCTACTTTCTTCACCGGAGGATTACGATTAGCAACGACCGATTGACCGCCCCAAAAAGTGCGATTTGTATCGCCAATCAACATCGGTGTTTGTCGGTTAAAGTCATTGTTAACTTGATTAGATATTTGATTGAACAAATCTTCTACAGCAAGTTCTGTCCCCCGGTATTCTCGCAAAGCTTTTAATAAAAAATAAGTTAAAGCGCCGTTGCGTTCCGTCCCTTCAAAAATCTTTTCAATAGCCAATTCATTATCTCGGCAAGCTGCTATTAAGGTATAACCTTTCGGTTCTGGTAACAAACCATTGACGACGGTAATATTGCGACTATTTTCTGTTGAAGCTTGCCAATTTTGTGCTAGTTCCTGAAGTGGTGCAACTAAACTATCTGTATGTCGGGAAGTGGTGTCAATAAAACCGCCACTGCGTATACTCCAGTCATCTGTTTCTATATCTCTGGTTGCGCCACCGGAATGACAGCTATCGAGTACCAGGGTTACAACTAACTCTTTTGCCACCATTTCTTCCAGGAGTTTGGCAAATTCCAAATCTCGCAAATAGCGTGAGTTTGGTTGACCGATATCGCAGGGAACCAAAGCTTCATCTAAACCTATAGAACCCTTGACATCTTCAAAAATTGTTTTCGCCCGTCCGCCGTGACCGGAGTAGTGAATATATACTCGGTCTTGAGGTTGAGCTTTGGCGGTTAGTTCTTTGAATTTGGCGACGATATTTTCATAAGTTGGTAAGAGTTCCGGGGGTTCTTGGGGTTGGTTGGGATTGTCGGAAGCAGTCGCGGTGAGTTTAATAATTTGGTCGGGTGTGAGGTTGAAGGTGTCTTTTAAATAGGTTTCGACGTGGTTGATATCTTGAACGCATCCTCGCAAGTTTTTGTAGTAGTTACCTTCTGGTAAGCGATGGGGGAAGTAGAAATTGATGCCGATGAGGAGGGCGTAGAAGTTGGGGGTTTGGTTTGTCATGGTTGTTGGTGGGTAAGGGGTTTGGGAAAAGTTTTATTTTTATATGGGAGTGAGGTTGAGTTTTTTATGCAGTTTTCAATCTAAAATTATCAAAGCTTTTTGCATAAATCTTTGTCAATTTCCAGGGCATCTGCATCATTAGGATTAGGTATAAGGTAATTGTCTATGAAATTGCATCCTTCCTTGAGTAAATAACCAAAATCCCACCGCCACAGTCTCACAGTCTTGTCACTACTGCCAGTCGCCAGCAGCTTGCCATCGGGGCTGAAACTGACAGCATTAACCCAGGCTGTATGCCCGCTGAGGGTTTTAATTTCTTTACCAGTGGAGGTATCCCACAGTTTCACTGTCTTGTCATGACTGCCAGTAGCCAGCAGCTTGCCATCGGGGCTGAAACTGACCGCCCAAACCCAGGCTGTATGCCCGCTGAGGGTTTTGATTTCCTTGCCGGTGGAGGTATCCCACAGTTTCACTGTGTTATCCCAACTGCCAGTCGCCAGCAGCTTGCCATCGGGGCTGAAACTGACAGCCCAAACCAACTCTGTATGCCCGCTGAGGGTTTTAATTTGCTTGCCGGTGGAGGTATCCCACAGTTTCACTGTCTTGTCATCACTGGCAGCGGCCAGCAGCTTGCCATCGGGGCTGAAACTGACAGCCCTAACGCTTTCTGTATGACCGCTGAGGGTTTTAATTTGCTTGCCGGTGGAGGTATCCCACAGTTTCACTGTCTTGTCACGACTGGCAGTCGCCAGCAGCTTACCATCGGGGCTGCAACTGACAGCCCAAACCGAGTCTGTATGCCCGCTGAGGGTTTTAATTTGCTTGCCAGTGGAGGTATCCCACAGTTTCACGGTGTGGTCACTACTGCCAGTAGCCAGCAGCTTGCCATTGGGGCTGAAACTGAGAGCCGAAACCAACTCTGTATGCCCGCTGAGGGTTTTAATTTGTTGACCGGTGGAGGTATCCCACAGTTTCACTGTCTTGCCACCACTGGCAGTCGCCAGCAGCTTGCCATTGGGGCTGAAACTGACAGCCCTAAGCGAGTCTATATGGCCGGTGAGGGTGTTAATTTGTTGACCGGTGGAGGTATCCCACAGTTTCACTGTCTTGTCACTACTGCCAGTAGCCAGCAGCTTGCCATTGGGGCTGAAACTGAAATCATTAACCGAGTCTGTATGCCCGCTGAGGGTTTTAATTTCCTTGCCGGTGGTGGTATCCCACAGTTTCACTGTCTTGTCATCACTGCCAGTCGCCAGCAGCTTGCCATCGGGGCTGAAACTGACGCCCCTAACCGAGTCTGTATGCCCGCTGAGGGTTTTAATTTCTTTGCCGGTGGAGGTATCCCACAGTTTCACTGTCTTGTCAATACTGCCAGTAGCCAGCAGCTTGCCATCGGGGCTGAAACTGACAGCCCAAACCGAGTCTGTATGACCGCTGAGAGTTTTAATTTCTTTGCCGGTGGAGGTATCCCACAGTCTCACACTATTATCCCAACTGCCAGTAGCCAGCAGCTTGCCATTGGGGCTGAAACTGACAGCCCAAACCGAGTCTGTATGCCCGCTGAGAGTTTTAATTTTTTTGCCGGTGGAGGTATCCCACAGTTTCACGGTGTTGTCACCACTGGCAGCGGCCAGCAGCTTGCCATTGGGGCTGAAACTGACAGCCGAAACCCCGTCTTTATGCCCGCTGAGGGTGTTAATTTGCTTGCCGGTGGAGGTATCCCACAGTTTCACGGTGTTCTCACTATTGCCAATGACCAGCAGCTTGCCATTGGGGCTGAAACTGACAAGATAAACCGAGGCTGTATGCCCGCTGAGGGTGTTAATTTGCTTGCCGGTGGAGGTATCCCACAGTTTCACTGTCTTGTCATCACTGGCAGTTGCCAGCAGCTTGCCATTGGGGCTGAAACTGACAGCATTCACTCGGTCTGTATGCCCGCTGAGGGTGTTAATTTGCTTACCAGTGGTGGTATCCCACAGTTTCACGGTGTGGTCACTACTGGCAGTGGCCAGCAGCTTGCCATTGGGGCTGAAACTGACACGATTAACCGAGTTCGCGTGTCCGCCTAGAGTGTTTGGTGCTGCCACATTAGAAACTGTATTTAATAATGACAATTCTACGTAGGTCTGGGTATTAGCATCTACCCAAGGTGTACGTCGCATTTGCACAACCGCTTTTAAACTGGTTTTGAGAGCTTTCGTCCCATCTAAATTTAAAAGCCCGTCGGAATATTGGGCCAGAGAATTAATTTGATTGATAGTAGCACGCCACCAACCAACACCAGCTAGTCCTGCTAAACCCAAAGCGATCGCCGAAAAGCCACTTAGCCCGATAATTGTCAGTCGCCGCCTGCGTTGCTCCTTTTGTCTTTCTCTATCCCGTTCTTTAACACTAACCTGAATATAATCTCGCTCCTCCTGCGTCATTTCATCGGCACGTTGACGCAACCAATCTTCCGCCACACTCAACGGCACACCCCGCAACATTGCCCCAGAGTCATGGTTGTTATTTTTCCACTCGCGTAACGCCACCTTCAGCCGTTCTTGCCAAGTCCGAAACTGACGGTTAGCATTTATCCACTCGCGGAGAGTTCTCCATTGCCGAATTAGGGTTTCATGCACCAATTCTACGGTATCTTCCTTTTCTTGCCGTCCCGTCACTACCAAACGCGCTTGATATCCAGCTAAATAACTGACCAAATTCCAGTTGTCTTCCCCCACTTCCGCACGGCTAGCAACGCGCCTGGTATCCTCCGTTCCTTCCCCCGGACGCACTAATTGCACAAATATTCGCTGTGCCTGTTTTTTCTCGGTTTCACTCAGTTTTTGATAAACCTGTTCGGCATGATTGGCAATTGCTTTTTTTACCCCGCCAATTTCCTCATAAGCTTGGTGAGTTAACTCTCGGTTTATTTGCTTTTCCCATAACCGAGTTACGGCAAATTCTAATAATGGCAAATTTCCCGGTTCTTCCTCCACATCATCAAGAATGCGTTGGGTTAATTGTGCCTCAAATTCTACTTCCAGCTTTTTGGCTGGTAATTCAATTGCTGCCTGTAATTCCTCCCATTTCATAGAACTGAGTAACTGTGGTGTATACTCTTGGAACGCATCCCGCAACGGACGATAAGAAAGGGCATAACCGTAAAAATCAGCCCGTAAAGCCAAAACTAATGTAATATTTTTTTGTGCAATAGCCGTTAGTAAACCATCAGCAAAATGTTCCTGTTCTTTTTTGAGCTGAGAAAAAGTGTACAGTTCCTCAAATTGGTCTGCAACTAACAACAACCGTTTACCTGGGTTGCGCTCTAAAATGCGAGAGACGAGTTGCTGCAAAGTGATTCTACCGTTTCGCAAATCACCGGCTAGCCCCATTGTTTCCCGCAGTTGTTTAGTTTCACCTGCTTCGGGTTCTAATTGCCGCACCAAGGCAAAAGCTAACTGCACAAACGGTTCTTTGCCCGGACGGAAAGATTCAATTAACCAGTTTCCCTCTTTTCGCAATTGGGGAATTAATCCCGCATACACCACAGAAGATTTACCGCTGCCACTTGGCCCAACCACTGCTACCAAAGGTTGTTTGTGCGTTACTTCTACTAAATTACTGACAAATTTCTCCTGTCCGAAAAAGAAGTCGGCATCTTCTTCCCCAAAGGCAGACAATCCTTGGTAAGGATTCGGAGGAATCTCATCTTCAACAGCAATTACACCCTGAGCAATCGTAGCATCAATTAAATTCTTTTTCAATAAAACAGGAGTTTCATGCTCTCGGAAACTCATCATCTGCGAGCAACCTAACTCGTAGGATTCTTCGAGCGTATATCCAGCAGCAATCGCATCATAAAACCCCACGGCAAAGGCAATGGATGCTTTATCCCCCACGGCTTTATTCATGCCAATGACATAATTAACGTATTGGCTAATCGCCTCGGCTTGTACTTCGGAATAACAAGCATTGAGAATTACACAATTTACACCTTTCTGGGCAAACAATTTAAACATACTAGCTAGGGCGTTTGTCTGGACCAGCGCCATTTTTCCGGTATCGTCTTCTAGGACAATTCCATCTGCTCCAGCACCATGTCCGCAAAAGTGGACTATGTTGGGTTGATAATCTAAAATAGCTCGGTAAAAGTCACGGGAACGCACGGCCCATTTTTGTTCTAATTTATACTGATCTCGCTTATTTGCTCGTCGCAATCCTTCATCAATTTCCCGGATCTCTTGATCCAATCGCAGGGGAGCGGTATTGGTAGGATTGGCTGCCAGAATCAGAATTGTTTTGACTGTGTTGTTGTTAGTCATTGGTTCGGAAAGTGCTCTGGTTTTCTGGAGCTTTTACCTTATGTTTGCTTAACGAGATTTCTTTTACTTAAACTGATAAAGGTCTTTGTATTTCTATACGGTTCAGTCTTAGTATACCAAACTGGCAATAAAATCTTTGATGTGCGTTAAGTAAGTTTACACTGTCACAGAATGTAAAGCTATCAGAACCGGTGGGATTGATTTGCTTGAGTTCTTCAACAAATTTAACTGTGTTTGCTTTATTGCCGGTTCGATAGTAACTTTCTGGCGATTAAAATGTTACATACTTAGCAGCAGTTTGATGGGACGATCGCACTTGTCTAAAGAATGGTTAAGATTTCCGATGTGTAGCTCTGCCTTGGTTAAGCTATATTGACGGGTTTTCACTCATCAGCTTCGCAGGCAAAGGATAATCAGTAATATTCTAGTTAACAATTGTCGGGAGATAAGTAATCATGGCAGAAATTGAAGTTATTGTAGAAAGTTTGTGGGAACTTGATGAGGATCAGCTAGCAGCACAAATTGGCGATCGCGCTCAAGCCATAGAGGATGATGCGGCTGGACGTGGAACAACAGGGATAGACCCAACTTCCCTGGATTCTATTGATGTGAATGTTGCCGCTAGAGCATCGATCGATCTCAAGCTCCTAGAAGCTGGCCAGCGGTTGTTCGATCGCGTAAACCCCTTAGTTTACGAGCTGATGTGCCAACCCCTCGGAAACGATCCACAGACTCAGAAAATCCTGGATGAAGCGATCGGCCAGAATTACACTAAAGCTGCTGGGATGTTAGCTCCTGTTCTAATCTCAGGACTGGGACTTGCTCCTGCTATTGCTACTCTCCTCGCTACGTTGATTATCAAAAAGATTGCCAATTATAGCGCTACTGCAATTTGTGACAATTGGAAGCAAAACCTGCCCAAACCCACAAGCTGAGCTATAAACGGAACTTCCACCGAAGGCGGAGGAAGTTCTGTTCCAGGTTTGGTGAACTCGCTCGCGCTAACACCTCAAGCCATTTGTTCGCGGGTTTTGAGAGCCACTATTCCGTCGGGCTTCAAACCTTTTTTCTGCTGAAATTCCTTAACGGCTGTATCTGTTGCCGGCCCAAATTCACCATCAACCCCAACTACAACGCCAGCCTTTTTCAAGCCTTCCTGAAGCTTGATTACATCTGAGCCTTCCATTCTGGGCATCGCCAAGCGCAACGTTCTGGGCTTGTCATCCCACGGGGCTTTAGCAAACCCTTGAGCAGGCGATCGATTAAGTGCATCCTCGGTTTGGGGGCCAAAGCCGCCATCCTCGCTAATCTTTGCATCCGGGTTGTTCTGATTCCAAAGCTGCTGAAATGCGAGTATTGAGTTACTGCGAAGATCGATCGTCCCGTCGCCTATGTAGTCGAAGTGAGGCGGATCGCCCGCTAATGGCTGCCAGCCATATTGCATCAAATAAGATTCCCAGCCTCTGGCATCTTCAATGTCGATCGCTAGCCCTGTTTGGTGATTGCTGGTGCCTGGTGGCGCTACAGGATTAGAGTTGTTGAAGCGATCGTTATACAATAACATTTGCTGGGCGATCGTGCGGTAAGCAGAGTTCACCTGCATCGTTTGACCTCGATCTTGAATGGCTCTCTGAAGTGCCTCTTTTGCCGGGGTTTGTACGTAGGGAAAAGCTGCATCCAGCAAGTCTACATTAAGGTGATCAAAACTGACAAAGGCATCTGGCATCATCAGTTGTAGTTGATAAATCAACTGTTGAGATAAGCCATTGACCACCGCAGTCGAAGACATGGGGGCATCTTGGAGCAATCCCGGGAAACTGCCTCTAACTTCCAACATATCCCGTTGGACAAATTCTTCACAGGCTTCGATAATTACAGGTTGATTAAATAGGATGTCGCTTGAGTTAGTCATGGTTTTATCCAATCAATTTGAATTTGGTCAGTCCTGGATTCATAAACTCTATCCGTAGGCGATGCACACCGCACCTTACCTCCACAGAGCTTGTGAAAATTACTTGATTCTGTCAGTCTAATTGGTTACACAATCGATTTTATAGTCCCAATTCTTTGCGTGTTTGGACACCGACAACACCATCCGCCGTTACCCCTTTTTGCTGTTGAAACTCTCGCACAGCACGATCGGTGTCTTTACCAAAAACGCCATCTGCTGAAACATTTATTCCTGCTACGATCAGCGCTTCTTGCACTTGACGCACATCCTCACCTTGCATTATTGGCTCCGTAAGTGTGAAAACCCGAACTTCAGGCATTCCTAAAAACAGAGCTTGCTCGGCCAAGCGCCTGCGTGTCAGCCCTGGCCAGGGTTCACCATTGACTTTATTCCACACAGGAAACTGATTGGCTGCTCCTTGATAATCCCCGTTGTTCAATAGCTTCAGAAGAGTTGAACCTCCAAAACCTTCTGTTCCTGGGCCCACGTTGAAACAGAAGCAAACCAGTGCAGAAAACTGGTTGTCATCGATCTCAACTTCAACGGCATCCTCAACATAGGATTCAAACTTTTCTAAATCTTCCCTCAGCAATTCTTCTGCTTGCGTTTGGCTAATAGTCAGTTCTGGATAAACATCATCGCCCGTGTGTCCGTAACCAATTGTCCAAACTCCACCGCCATCATCATAAGCAGTGAGTTCACATCCTTCAAAGGTAGTGAGAAGCTTGAAACCTTCTTGATTGATATGCTTTGAACCTCTGCCTTCTACCACATCAGGAGGTTGTTCGTCTGGAGGATGAATATGATATGTTTTAGCCACACTGAAGCTTAAAGCATCAATTAATGCTTTTACTTGCCCATTAGTCTCCGTGACTTTAATAGCTAGGTCGTCTTTGATTTCGTATACGCGACCATCGCCGAAGAGTTCCAACGATCTTTTTGGCATTTGAGTTTTTCCTTTTTACAAGGTAGGTTCAGTCAAAAGAGGCACCTTGAAGATCCGAACGCAAAACTTTTGGCTATTTTGAAAATGAGTGAAAAGACTCTATTAATTAATGATTTCGATCAAAAGTCTTAGCTTGACGGGTAATTTGGTTATTATATAGGTCTGTTCCACAGTAATGTTCGCGATTAGCGCAAACCTTTACAAAAATTAATTCACCTTGACAATCGGCTTACCGAATATCTCTGATTCACTACGCGCAGTTTTGGGTCATATTCCGCAGATGTAACTCATGTTATTGCAATAGTCCCGACTGTTTTTGATTCGCAGTCTCAAACCCTGGATTTCCCGGAAAGTAACTCGATATGTAAAGCTATCATCAAAAAAGCGATCTTTTCGTCAGAACTTACGCAAAAAGTGGTTTGACTCGCCGCGAATTATAGCGGCTTCAGTCCTCGGATTTTATGAGGACTGAAGTCCGAACGATCGAACCAGTTTTCTGTTCTTAGCTAGACAATGTAGGGAGAATCGATCGCCTTTGCCCGATTAGTTGCCACCAAAGTCTGGTAAATCAAAGCCGAAATCTCAGCGCGGGTAATATCCCGCTGCGGCGACAGCCAATCGCGGGAAGGATAATTAACCACAATCTTCAAAGCAGTTGCTGTGGCGATCGCACTTAAAGCATAATTAGGAATTTGAGAACGATCGATGTAAACTTTCAAAGAATCAGGATTGCCGCCCTTGAGTTCCAAACCGTTAACCAAAGATACGATCGCCTCAGCCTTAGTCAAATTTTGATTCGGGCCGAACTTCAACCCAGGAAACCCCGCCAAAAACCCCCCCCGATTTGCCCGTTCGATCGCACTTCTCGCCCAAAAAGTAGCAGAAACATCAATAAAATTTGTAGCCGGCACCCTCGGAATCGGACTAAACGCACTCACCAACAGCGCCGCATATTGAGCACGGTTTAAACTGTCATCAGGCCGAAAAGAACCGTCAGGAAAACCGCTAATTATATTCGCCGCAGCCAAAGCTTCAATAAACTTCTGTGCCCAATGTCCAGAAATATCACTGAACACCGCACCCCCGATATTCGGATTGCCGCCACCCTTTCTCACCGCAGCTTGCACAGCTTTAAAAGCATTCACTTTCCCGTAACCAAACCAATCGCTGCGGCCGTTGTTGGGATCGTAATTCCCCATGCGATTGCCCAACTGGGGATCGGGATCGGGATCGACAATTTTCTCAGCAGTTTGTTCGAGAATTCCCCGCACTTCCCGCGCCGTTAAACGGGGGTTAGCCGAAAGTATCAACCCTGCAACCCCAGCGACTACTGGAGTGGCGCTGGAAGTACCGCCAAAAGTATCAGTATAGTCCCCCATGTCGTAGCCCCGAGTCCCGACTCGATCGGCAGTAAACACCCCCAAACCGGGCAAATACTGCGTCACCTCCGGCGGCGTGCCGATATATCCTGTTTCTGGCAACCAAGTTCCCGGCGGCGCGTTGTTGCTGGGGGCGCAAACCGAGATGCTGGTGCCCCAATTGCTGTAAGCTGCTTTTTTGTTGAGGGAAGTGGAAGCGCTGACGGCAATTACGTCTGGGTGAACGGCAAATCCTGCCAGCCATCTAGTTTGACCGCCCACAACGTTGTTGGGCCAGCCTTTCTCGTTAATTGTGCCGTTAACTGGGCGGTTGGCATTGCCCGCCGCGAACAGAATAACGCAGCCTCTGCCGCCCCGCCCTTGGGTTGCTGCTTTGGTGATAACGGCACTCTGGCGCAGGGAAAGGGGATAGTAAACTGCCGCAGGCCCCCAACTGCAAGAAATGACGGCGGCCCCTTTTTCGATCGCCCAATTAAATATTTTTTCGACAGAATTGTCATCGAGAAAACCCGTGGTACGAATGGGCATCAGGGCGCATCCGGGGGCGACGCCGACAATGCCTTTGCCGTTTTCTTCAGCAACGGCGACGCCTGCACAACTTGTGCCGTGGTTGTCTGAGTCGGCGACTGGCATCGGGGAAGTGTCGCCGTCTTTGAAATCGATGGGTGAGACGATTTTGCCTTGGCCTTGAAAATCTGGGTGGGTGATGTCAACTGAATCGTCGGCGATCGCAATTACGATCGATCGAACTCCGCGAGTCATGTTCCAAGCTGGTTCTGCATAAATTTGAGCACCGCCGACAAGTTCGTTGCCACCTTTGTTGTTGAGATACCACTGTTTGGGATAAAGCGGATCGCGGGGCGTGTAATGCTGCTGCGTCTCTACTAAAATGTTGGGTTCGGCTACCAGAACTTCTGGATATCTTGTCAGGCGGTTGGCAATTTTGACCGGGTTTTCTGTTGCTTGTTTTGTGACTTCGCAGACGAAGGTGTTGGGAATTCCTTCTACTGGCCGGACTATTTTTAAAGCTGCTGCATTGGCGATCGCCTTTCGCGATTGTTCGTCTACTTGTTCGCCAAATTGGATCGTAATTTGGTCGGTTAAATAAAAGAATGTACTCGGATTGTTCGCGGGGCAATAGACGTGGCTGGCAAAAGCTACGGCATCGCTGGCGCGGGCTGCTTGCATTGCTGCTTCTAGGCTAGAGGGCGCAACGAGATATTCTTCGAGATTGGTTGGGCCGACGCGACGGTTGAGTTTTGCCCCAGTTGTTGCAGCCCAATCGTTTGAGGCTGATGCTGTTGATGAGGGGCGGACTGTAAAGCGATCGTTCGCTTTTGACAGCAGCAATTCATCGCCGCCGCGCTGCAAAATCACTGCCAGACTTTCATCGGGAACTCCGATACCTTGATAATTTTGTAAGGTATTTGCGGAAAGTTCGATCGGTTGTGTCATCAGAAATGCCTTTGTTTAATTTTAATTCAGTCTTACTATATTCTCAAGAACAGGCAGGATGCCTGTTCCACAAAAACTGAATTTTCTTGTGGGGTGGGCATCTTGCCCGCCCGTAAAAGGCTTATTAACCATGATTCAGCAAGTCCCCTCAAATAAACACGCTAGGATTAACATTAAAAAATTCTCCCAGCGCCTTAGCTTGCGCCTTGCTAATCGCCCGTTTCCCATTAACCACCTCAGAGACTACTCCTTTGGAACCAATCACGCCCACTAAATCGGCTTGTTTGAGTTCGCGAACTTCGATGAAATGCAATAGAACATCCCGGGGAGTCACTTCTGGATCTGGGTAATATTTTGATTCGTATTCTTCGATCAACAGCCCCCAGAGACTCAGTAAAGTTTCTTCTTCTACTGTTAATTCTTCCTTAGACATCAGAAAATCGACTTCGGCGAGGGCTAGATCATTATCTTCTTCGTTCAGGATTGGCTTAGGCTGAGATTTAGCCAGCAGTTGACCGTAAGCTGTTTTTTCAATTGTGATGTTCATTTCTCATTCCTTTGCTTGCTTACTTAGACATGGTTCTCAAGTACAAGGTGGGTGTTTGTTTCTCGGTATCATAATTTTGACGTTTGGAGTAAATGTTTTTGATTAATTGAACACATCAGGGAAGCTGTAATGTTTCCCCGATAATTTTAGTGGGATTTAACCTATTTTAGGTTTAACTTCATTTTCATCATTCCAGTTAATTTTGTCATATTCAGTATGGCTTAAAAATTTTTTAAAATATATAATTTTGGCGGTATAGTTGATTTTTACGATTAATCTATACTGATTGCCTTTAATATTAAATATGGTATATCCACAGACTTGATCGACCGATTTGGAATATCCCTGTCGAATCTCTTCTAGTGATTCCCAATCGTTGTCTTTGATGGCCTTGCGCCAGACTGCGATCGCAGCCTTGGCATCGTCGGAGTAGGATTCGATCGCACTCTCCAGATTTTTCTTGGAAATTAGCCTCATTCCAGTACCGTTTTTTAAACGACACTTTTATGTTCTCATACTGAGAACATTTTGTCAAGTCTGTACTTGAATTTTTCCTCAAGAGCCTTTTGCCCGATCGCACCCTTTGACATTTCAACAAATTTGGTTTACACTTAGCCGGTTGCGATCGCCAATGGTAAGATCGGCTCAAGCTAAATATTTTATTAAAGCGCACAGGCGCAAAGTAATTTCATGGTATACTCTGGAACTGTTTGCTGGCTTCGCTCCACTGCCCGGATTACGATCGGGGCGATCGCAGCTTTTACCCTGTTGCAACCGATCCAAGTCCAAGCACAACAACCCTCTGGGCCAGAGAACCAACGGCAAGTCGAACAGACGGACGACCCCACAGACCCCAACAATCTCCGCCCTATGACGCAAGACAGCAGCCTGCTGAGCGTCCAAGGAGGCCAGCGTTTGATGACAGAAGCCAGCAGTGCTATTTCCAATCAGAATTACGCACTCGCTACTCAAAAGCTGCAAGAATCTCGCCAAATTTTCAATCAACTGTCGAACTTCTACCAACAACTGGGGAGCAGTTTTGCCGGAATTGACATCCGCTTGGCCGAAAGCCACCGCACCAAAGCTGTAGAAACAGCCCAAATGCGCGACGAAGCTACCTACCGGCTGGCGTTGGTACACCGGGCACAAAATAAACCCGAACTGGCTGTACCCCTGCTGATTCAGATTATTCGATCGCAGCAGCCAACTCGCGACTTGGGCAAGAAAGCTTACCAGCAGTTACTGGAATTGGGTTTTGTGGATTCGCCCTTTCCCCGGCCTGCCAGCAGTCAACCGAGTTCATCCAAAAAATAGTTCCACTAAAATCTAAATTACAGCCGTTTATCACAGAAACCAATGGTTACACCGTCTCAAGTAGCAGAAATGATTAAGGCCGGGTTGCCCGACGCTAAAATACAAGTTGACGATTTGACCGGTGGCGGCGACCACTACCAGGCGAGAGTAGTCTCTGCAGCCTTTGAAGGAAAAAGCCGAGTACAGCAGCACCAACTGGTCTACGGCGCTCTCAAACAGGCAATGGCTAGTGAAGCTATCCACGCTTTGGGCTTGGAAACCTTAACTCCCGCAGAATGGGAAGCGAAAAGTCAAGTTGCTTAATTGTTGAGCGGCAATTTGGCATCACAAGTTTGTGCTTCTGTCAATAGTTGCTTGAAATACAACTGCTGCACTTACGCACAACAACCAAAGAAACCGGGTTTTTTAACCGGAATCTATGGCTGTAACGAAAGATTTTCCTAAAAAACCCGGTTTCTGCGTCAGTCAACGTTTAAAAATTTTCAAACAATATTAGGAGCTACCATGACTACAGCAGCACATGAAAGAATTGACGAGTTGGTTAAGCAAAACAAAATCATGGTGTTTATGAAGGGCAATAAGTTAATGCCCCAGTGTGGTTTTTCTAATACTGTGGTGCAAATTCTCAATACTTTGGGAGTGCCTTACGAAACTGTTGATGTTTTGGCAGACCAGGAAATTCGTCAAGGCGTTAAAGAGTATTCCAACTGGCCGACAATTCCCCAAGTTTATATCAACGGCGAGTTTATTGGTGGCTCGGATATTATGATCGAGATGTATCAAAAGGGCGAATTGCAAGAAGTTGTAGAAGTGGCTTTGGCTTCTTAAATTAGACAGAAAAAACATATCCCCGACATCTTTAAGATGTCGGGGATATAACAGCAATAGCGTTTTCCGTGGAATTAGGTTGATTTACTTAATTATTCGTTATAGCAATACTAAATTATTTGTGAATTTCTTACTTCCTCCCCGCAGATTCGGGGAGGGTTGGGGTGGGGTAAAAAATTTACGACTCTTTTAGGATTGCTATACCAGGCAGAGCCTGGGAACGCACTGCGGCCGGCTCGGCATCGAATTTTTAGGCTCCCAAAGCGAGGCCGAGCCTCTGGACATTGGTTCCCAGCCAAAGTAGGGAACCCGTTAAAATTCCCAATTCCCAATTCCCAATTCCCAATTCCCACATCCCAAATCATCAAGGGTTTATCAAACCGAATTTGCTATTTAATAGTAGTCTGCTTCAGTTTGGGTCTGTGGCATTGCAAAATTGGAGGGGTCATGAATGTAACGCGCTGCTTCTTCCTCTAGTCTGTGAATTAGATAGGGTTCCAAACTGTTGGAATGCCGCAGGGCTGCTAAATAGCCATCTAAGTAAAGCCGCAGGTCATCGAAGCGATAACCTCTATTCCACATTTCGACGAGGGCGTCGGTGAGTTTTTGGTAGTGCCGGATTGTTTGGGTGTCTTGTAGCATGGTGTGAGCTTGAAATCCTTTGTGGTTTGTATAATGACGGCGGGATTTAGGAATGGCCTCGATTGATGCTGAGTAGCTCAGCTTGAGGCTATTTCTAAATAAAAGTTTTTACCCTGCTCAACAGGCTACCCTCCATAAAAAATTTCACTCGTTGCAATGCAGTTGCTCGACTTCTTGCGCGCACCTAGATAATTCGCTGTGCGTTTAATTAAGTCGGGATGTTGCTGAATTTGGCGGTCAAAGTGGCTGAGTGTTCCGGCTACCGAGCGAACGGTTGGAGGAATTCTAGTTTCACTTGCGCGATTTGTCAACCTCCTGGGAGTAGTGGGGGCTGGGTCGGGGGGATCGCTTTTGGCAGGCGGTTGGGGCATGGGATCGATCGGCTTTACACTGTCTTATTTTCATTGTAAGCTCATCGCCAGAATGATTTAACCTTTCTGCAGGCTGACCCTCCCAAATTAACCCAATCTTTAAAATTCCTACCCTAGGTATGTCCGCTGCTTTAAATGCAGCTCATGCTTGAGTAGCGATGGTTACAAAAGCTTGACAAAAGCTCTGTTAACCTTGTAGCAATTAGTGATATGGGAAGCTCGCCTCTGTGGAATCTGCAAGTATTTCAATTGTTGAAGGGAATCCGCACCTGCGATCGCTCTTGGGCTGGCATCTACAGCAAGTCGGTCACTGGGTGCACCAGTCAGCGGATATCAGTCACGCTAGGGAAATATTTTTTAGCCGCCAGCCAACCCTAGTCATTCTGGATGCCCAATTGCCGGATGGGGACGGTTTGGAATTTTGCAACTGGCTGCAACAGCAGCAGCAGTCGCTGATTTTGATGCTGTCGGCGCGGAATTCGGAATCGGATATTGTTGAAGGTTTGAAGGCGGGGGCAGACGATTACCTGACTAAACCCTTTGGGATGCAAGAATTTATGGCCAGGGTGGAAGCTCTGATGCGCCGTAACCGCACGATGATACCGCCGGCGACGCTGGAGTGCGGGCTGCTGAAAATTGATTTGGTGCAGCGCCGAGTGAGGTTGTACGAGGAACATATTGAGCTGACTCCCCAGGAATTTAGCCTGCTGTACGTGCTGGCTCAAGCTGGAGGAGTGCCGCTGTCGCGATCGGATTTGCTGCGGAGGGCTTGGCCTGATGCTATTGATAACCCCCGGACGATCGACACTCACGTACTCTCTCTGCGGAAAAAAATAGAAATCGACCCGCGACAGCCGAGCCTGATTCAAACTGTACGGAATGTCGGCTACCGGCTGAATCTGGAGTTGTTGAATAATGCCAATCAGGCGCATTCACCAGTGCCCAGGGCGGTGCTTTCTTAGAGTATTAAGTAGGTCATTGCAAAAAAAAAATAGTATCTTATAGGGGCGGGTCTAGCTAAGAATCACTCATATACAAGCGAGAAGATGAAGGCAAAACCCGCCCGACCTATCTATTTAATGTTTATTTTTACCCACCTACTTCTCAGCCGATAGTCGGATTTTATTTTGGGAATTGATTGGCGATCGCATCGGTTTTCGCCGCCATAATAAAATCATTCCGGTGCAGTCCAGAAATCGCGTGAGTCCACCAAGTAACGGTAACTTTTCCCCACTCGGTTAACAGTGCGGGGTGATGGCCTTCGGTTTCTGCTGCTTCGCCGACGCTGTTTGTAAAGGCGATCGCACTTTTGAAATCCGGGAATTCGTAGGTGCGTTCTATTTGGGGAACGCCATTTTTTTCGATGAAATTCCAGTCGGGAATTTGAGGTTTTAGCTGGACAATTTCGTAAGCTGTGACGCGGGGAGAGTTTGGGCGGCAGGCGGCACAGCGTTCTTTTGCTAAAGGTTCCATAAATTGCTTGTTAGCGAGAAGATGCTAAAAGATATTATACACATTTCTAATGTGGATTATTTTGGATGACAACTGTCATTTAGGAGTGACGTAGAGAGTGTGATCGAAATCATTCAAAAAACAGATGAGCAATCATTTAAAATTTATGAAAATAATCGTTAACCGTGGAATCGCTTAACCGATAAGATCAGAAAGGGGGCGGGTTTATTTGACTATCTCGCTTATCTTATAAACCTTGGTGAACCCACCCCTAAAAGTCCGAGCGCTCAACCGATAACTTTCTTAATCAAATCCAACTTACCTAGATAGGGAGCGTAGCGCCATTTTAAGTCAAGTAAAAATGACTTTTGCAGCACGCTTTTTTGATGCGAAAAGGTGTCAAAACTTGCTTTGCCGTGATAGGTTCCGATGCCGCTGTCGCCAACTCCGCCAAAAGGTAAACTTGTTACTCCGACTTGCATAACGGTGTCGTTTATGCAAACTCCGCCGGAAGAAGTTTCCCGCAAAACTCGCTCTTGTTTCTCTTTATCCTTCGAGAACAAATACAAAGCTAAAGGTTTGGGACGGGCGTTGATTTGGGCGATCGCCTCCCCGAAATCATCATACTCCAGAACTGGCAAAATCGGCCCAAAAATCTCATCCTTCATCACAGGCGAATCCCAGGAAACTTTGTCGATAACCGTCGGTGCAATATATTTATCTTCGGGGTTTGTTTGACCGCCGACGACAATTTCTCCGTCTTTGATAAACTCTGCCAAACGTCCTAAATGATGCTGATTGATAATTCGGGAATAGTCGGGACTTTTCTGCGGATCGTCGCCGTAAAATCCGTGAATTGCTGTTTTAATTGCCTGCATCAAATCGGGTTTAACTTTTTTATCAACTAACAGGTAATCTGGAGCGATACAAGTTTGACCGGCATTGATGAATTTGCCCCAAGCAATGCGTTTAGCTGTGTATTCCACTTGAATATCTGAGTCTACAATGCAAGGAGTTTTGCCGCCCAATTCTAATGTCACAGGTGTCAGGTGTTTGGCTGCGGCTTCCATCACTATTCTACCGATTTTTGTGCCGCCTGTAAAGAAGATGTGGTCGAATTTTTCCGCTAATAATTGTTGACTGGTTTCGACTCCTCCTTCGACGGCGGCTACGTAGGCGGGATCGAAGGTTTTGGTAATCATGTCGGCGACAACTGCCGACGTGTGCGAGGCGATTTCTGAAGGTTTGAGGATGGCGCAGTTGCCGGCGGCGATCGCCCCCACCAAGGGTGATATCATTAGTTGAAATGGGTAATTCCAAGGCCCGATGATTAAAACTACGCCCAAAGGTTCTGGGTAAATGCGAGCCGATGCTGGGAATTGATCGATCGAAGTAGGCACTTTTTTTGGCTTTGCCCACGATTTTACATTTTTGATGGCATAATTAACTTCTGCGATCGCAGCAATTTCAAAATAAGCCTCGTACTCCGGCCTGTTCAAATCCGCCTTGACAGCATCCACAATCCGTGATTGATTGGAGGCGATCGCACTTTTGAGATTCTTGAGTTGTTCGATCCGAAAATCCACATCCTTAGTTTTCCCAGTCGCAAAAAATTGTCGCTGCTCGTGGATAATATCGCTGACTCTGATTACCATATTTATTCCTCCATGTCTATCAATAAATGTTACAACAGGAAAACGGAACTTGGGTAAAGTGCGATCGGTGTTAAAGCGCAGACTTCTTGAACAAGTCTGCGATCTGGGCTTTATGCTATAACTTATAAGGTATTAATTGTAGATTTTTAATTTGAGTTAAGTCATGAAAATCTCTAAGAACGATTTTTTTTTCTATTCCTGCTGGCTGCTTTGCTTGCTTGTAGTAGCAGGATGTACCTCTAAGCCCCAAAAGCAAGTTGTCATCTGCTCGAAAGACTTTACCGAACAAGTCATCCTTGCAGAAATTTTAGCACGCCATATCGAAGCTAAAACAGATCTCAAAGTAGAACGAGAACTGAATCTGGGAGGTTCGCTTTGCCATCAATCCCTAACAGCAGGTAAAATCGATTTGTACGTCGAATACACGGGTACTGCTTACACCAACCTGCTAAAACAAAAACCGATTTCTGATCCCAAAAAAGTCCTCAATTACCTCAAACAAGAATATCCCAAACAGTTTAAAGCAGAATGGACGGAACCACTGGGCTTTAATAACAGTTTTGCGATTATTGTGCGGGGAGACGATGCCAAAAAACTCAATTTACAAACTCTCTCGCAACTTGGGAAAGCTGCACCTAACCTCCGGGCTGGTTTCGGCCCAGAATTTAACGAGAGAGAAGATGGATTTCCCGGATTGGCTAAAACTTACGGGATCAAGTTTCGAGAACAACCGAAGGAATTGCTGTTAGGATTGCTTTATCAAGCGCTGCAACAAAAAGAAGTAGATGTGATTGCTGGTAATACGACGGACGGTTTGATTCAAAGTTTAGGTTTAGTAGTTCTCAAGGATGACAAGAACTATTTCCCGCCCTACGAAGCAGTTCCGGTTGTGCGATCGCAAATTTTGGAAAAATACCCAGAATTGCGTCAAGTTCTCGCAGAATTGGGTGGCAAAATCTCCGAAGAAGATATGCGGAAACTAAACTACCAAGTTGATAAACAACAGCAGGAAGCCGGACAAGTGGCGCGGGAGTTTTTGCAGCAAAAGTTGGGCGTGTCAAAGCCAGTCGCTCCGGCGAAATAAAGGGTTTGAATTTTAGTATATTCCCACGTCAACTTAATTTGCCAAGCTGCAAAACAGAAGCTTTTATGGACTCAATTTGGGACTGGGCAACTTCAACTTTAATTGCTTCGACATTGAAACCCTCTAAGCTATAACTGTCTTATTGATTTTCCGGCATCGGGTACTTCTCAACAATAGTGCCTGTAGCACCTTTTTTTAAATTTATTTGGGGATGTTTTCGCGCAATGCTACCTGTGAAAACAGTGGAAATCTCATTGCGACTTAGACCATTTTAGATTTTAGATTAAAGAATTAGGAACAGAGGATAAGGTGCGCGGGGCGCACCCTACAATACAGTTAGGCTATCTTCTTAAGTCCCTTCGCTCAGCCTCCGCAAATTCAAAATATCGCTCATCTTTTTAATTTGCATACAAGTGCGCTCGAACTGTTGTTTATCCTGGATATCCATGCACAAGTCAATTAATGCAGGTAATCCGGGATATGTTTTGACTTGAGCGCTGCGGACGTTCACTTGGTTGTCCTTCAAATGTGATAAAACATCATTGAGAACTCCCACTCGATCGAGGGCTTCAATTTGAATGTTAACCGGATAAGTGTTGGGTCGAGATTCATTGCGGTTGCTGGAATTCCAACTCACAGGAACCAACCGATCGCCCGGTACGTTCTCAACATTTGAACATCCTTGCCGGTGAATCGAAATTCCGCGAGTGCGAGTCACAACTCCAATAATTGATTCCCCAGGAATCGGACAGCAACATCCGGATAAATGGTAGAGCAATCCCTCTACACCTGCGATCGGCGATTTGCTCGGAGACGAACTCGGTACTGGTTTCGGTGTCGTCGATGCAGGTATTAGCTGGGGCAATTCATGTCCTCCGGCAGGAGCAGCTTCAATTTTTTGCTGCACTTTTACTAAATCTCGCAGCCGATTTACTACGAGATTTAGGGTAACTTCGCCGTAGCCTAAACCGGCGATTAAATCTTCGACGCTGTGGTAGTTGCAGCGCTGAGCCACAGACTGCATGGGTTCAGATTTCAGCAAAGATTCTAAGCCGTTTTTACCTAATTCTTTTTCCAGCAATTCCCGGCCGCGAGCGAGATTTTCATCTCGATGCGATCGCTTCAACCACTGGCGAATTCGGTTTTTTGCTCCGTTTGTCTTGACAAAATTTAGCCAGTCGGAACTCGGATGACCATTTTTTTGGGTCAAGATTTCTACAATATCGCCGTTCTTTAAAACTTTGTCTAGTGTTACCATTCGCCCGTTGACTCTGGCACCGGTGCAGTGATTGCCAATTTCTGTGTGAATGCGGTAAGCAAAATCTACGGGAGTTGAGCCGCTATTGAGAGCAATCACGTCTCCGTTAGGAGTAAAAACGTAAATATCTTCGTCGAATAAGTTGTCCTTAATGCTTTGTAAATATTCGCGATCGTCTTTGAGGTCGCTTTGCCATTCTAGGAGTTGTCGCAGCCAAGTAAATTTCTCGTCGTCGCCGGTGACTGTTGTGTTAGAACCCCCAGTTTCTTTGTATTTCCAGTGCGCGGCAATGCCGTATTCTGCAATGTGGTGCATTGCTACGGTGCGAATTTGCACTTCGATGGGGCGGCCGCTGGTTCCGATTACTCCGGTGTGCAAAGATTGGTAGCGGTTGGCTTTTGGTAAACCGATATAATCTTTAAAGCGGCCGGGAATCGGGCGGAAAGAATCGTGGACGATCGCCAAAGCCCGATAACAGTCATCATTGGTTTCTACTATGATCCGCACCGCCGCAATATCGTACACTTGCTTAAACCCTTTTTGGCGGCGCTGCATCTTCCCGTAAATCCCGTACAAATGTTTGGGACGACCGCTAACTTCATAGCATTTAATGCCTAAATTGTCAAGCCTTTCTCGCAAACTATCGGTGACTTCTGCCAGTTGAGTTTCTCGATCGGCCCGCTTCTCGGCTACCAATTCCTGAATTTCGCGGTAAGCTTCAGGTTCCAGGTATTTAAACGCTAAATCTTCCAATTCCCACTTAAAGCGGCCGATACCCAAACGGTTTGCTAGGGGAGCAAAAATATCTCGGGTTTCTAGGGCAATACTGCGCTGCTTTTCTTCGGACAAATGCTCCAAAGTCCTCATGTTGTGCAGCCGATCTGCGAGTTTGACGACAATGACGCGAATATCTTTAGCCATTGCTAGGAACATTCGGCGGAAATTTTCCGCAAGGCGCTCTGTTTTGCTGGAAAAATTAAACTTAGAAAGTTTGGTGACACCTTCAACCAACTGTCGCACTTCGGCGCCGAACCGCTGTTCTATTTCTTCGAGAGTAATATCTGTATCTTCAACAATGTCGTGGAGGAAGCCGGCGGCAATCATGACGTTGTTGCCGCCCATATACCGGAGTATTCCAGCGACAGCTACCGGATGGCAAATGTAAGGTTCTCCAGATTTGCGGTATTGTCCTTGGTGCAAGTCGCGGGCAAATTCAAAGGCTCGACACATTAAGCTGTCGTCCGTCGAGCAATTCGGGTTAGGGCCCCCATCAGGCTGCGATCCACTATTCAGGCATTCTTGCAGCCAGTCGGGAACTACAGCAGGATCGATCGAAGGAGAGGGAGTCAGAGTGTTCGCGTTCATGGGGTACACCTTTAAAACTTAGAAATACAAATGGTTAAAAGCCGGTTTCCGGTTGAATTGCCGAAATTATGTGTTTAGCTATACTAAACTAATTGAATGCCACAATTTGCAATTCAAAAAAATAGTCGATTTTTCTCAAACTATACCTATGTAATTCCGAGTCGTCCCCCCTCGGAGGTAGGAAAATATAGTGACACCACTGCCGCCGCCGCAGTCTGTTGATCGGGGAAAATCGGGTAAAATAAGCATATTTTGGCGGTAGCAGTTGAGGTTGCGGGGGATCGGCATTTACCGGCAACGCTAAACTAAAAGCGGCAGCCAGAAGGGTAGAGTCAGGGCAGCAAATCAAAAAAAGTTCTCACAAAATAGGGAATTGCTCCAAAAACGCACGGCTTCCCTCCATATGAGCAAACTTAAGTAAGTATCTACTTTGATTATAAATACAAATTTGTTTACAAAATCATGATATTGTCCGAAGACCGCCGCCAGTGCTACCAAGAATTACAGCAAGCACTAGAACAACTACAAATAACTGCTGCACTGGATAATCTGGATCGGGCCGCGCTGGCGATCGAATACAGAAAAGTGCAACAATTTTTCGGAAACCAAATTATGAGAGCCGAAAGCGATGAGTTAGACGCCTCAGAAACACCCCCAGAGCAGTCCTATTTGACGGAAATTCACAAGCAACTGCGGTTATTGGGGACAGATGTCACGTTTTTGCAAGCGTCGCGCCAGCCAGCGACAGCAAAGGCGAGGCAAACTGCGGCGATCGCGCGGCTTAACACGCTAATTGGCTACTGTGGCGCGCTGCTGCAAAAAAATTCTGGTTCTTCAGGGCCCGCCCAGATACAGAATTAATAATTGAATTAACAGGGAATTAATAAGGCAAGGAGAAATAAAGCGGTGGAATGTCCAAAATGTAAACATCCCAATTTAGAAGGCGGTACCTTAGCTGGCCGTATGTCGGTGCAGTGGTGTCCCAACTGTTACGGTATCTGGATTCCAGGCAGAGAATACGAAGCTTGGCAAAAAGAGCAGACCCAGTGGTACAACAAATCCGAGAAGCCTGATCCGACAGGGACTCTCGGCATAGAATTCACCCCGTCTGTCTACGACAGCAAAGCAGCGCTGTGTCCCGAAGACGGTCACTATCTGTCGCGGGCGAAAGTTCCTTTCAGCAGAGTGCCCTTTTACATAGAGCGCTGTATGTTGTGCGGGGGCATTTGGTGCGATAACGGCGAGTGGGACATTCTCGAAAGTCTGGGATTCCACACCGAGATTGACAAGATGTTTTCTCCGAATTGGCAAGCTAAGGCCCGGGTGCAAGAACTCGCCTCTCGGGAACGTCAAGTGCTGACTGAGAAGCTGGGGCCGGATATCGCCGGATATGTGTTGGAACTGGCGGAAGTTTTAGCAGACCATCCTCACGCAGATTGTGCCGCTACTTATATACTGCGGAGAGCTGAGTTGAAGCGAAGGGAAATTTAGTCAGTTGACTGTTGACTGTTGACTGTTGACGGTTGACTGTTAACGGTTGACTGTTGACTGTTGTTAGTAAGCGGTTGGTCGGTTAATGATGTAGTAATAAAATCTTTGTTTGTAGCAATTTCTATTGGTATTTACAAACTGTTGACGGTTGACTGTTAACGGTTGACGGTTGACTGTTGTTAGTAAGCGGTTGGTCGGTTAATGATGTAGTAATAAAATCTTTGTTTGTAGCAGCAACTTATATTGGTATTTACAAACAGCATATCGGTCTCTTGCCAATAACTAATCAGTCATGAAAAATACTAATAACTAACAACTAACCGCCCGTATATTGATAAATAATAAATAACAACAGACAACAGTTAACAGTCAACAGACAACAGTTAACAGTCAACAGACAACAGACAACAGACAACAGACAACAGACTAAGGACTAATGACTAATGACTAATGACTCTTCTCTATTTTCCGTTGACAATCTGCGAGTAGCTTATCCCCAGCGGCGAGGCCAATCCGGTTGGGCCGTTGACGGGGTTTCCCTGACGCTGAAACCGGGGGAAAAGCTCGGATTAGTTGGGGAGTCTGGGTGCGGTAAGTCAACTTTGGGAAGGGCGGCGATGCGATTGCTGCCCGATTCAACGCTGATTGAGGGGCGAGTTAGTTTTGCTGGAGAGTCGGTGTTTGATATGAATGCTTCGCGGCTGAGACGGTTTCGGGGCGAAGCTGTAGCATTGATTTTTCAAGATCCGATGACTCGTCTCGATCCTTTGATGACTGTAGGAGAACATTGCATCGAGACTTTGCAAGCTCACAGACCGAATTTGGATCGCAAGCAAGCTAAGAAACGGGCGATCGAAACTCTGGAAGCTGTGAAAATTCCCGCGTCTCGCTGGTCGCAATTTCCCCACGAATTTAGCGGCGGAATGCGGCAAAGAGTAGCAATTGCTTTGGCTCTTTTGCTCGATCCCAAATTAATTGTGGCCGACGAACCGACTACAAGTTTGGACGTAACTGTAGCTGCTCAGATTTTGCAGGAATTAACCAGACTTTGTGAGGAACGGGGAACGGCTATTTTGTTGATTTCTCACGATTTAGCGATGGTGGCTGAGTATTGCGATCGCATTGCGGTGATGTACGGCGGTAAAGTCGTAGAAACAGGGCCGGTGCAAAACGTTTTTGAAAAGCCGCAGCACGAATATACTCGATCGCTCCTCAAAGCAGCTTTGCACATTCAAGCCGATTCTGACAAAGGGTTAGCATTCGAGGAAATCAGGACTGAAGTCATTACTGCAAACTTAACAAATTCGCCTCTTTTGACCGTAACGAATTTGCAGCAACACTACAGTTTAGAAAGCAATTTATTAGATCAGTTGTTTTCCAGGAATCGCCAGGTAATTAAAGCAGTAGACGGCGTTAGTTTAGAGCTACAACGGGGAGAAATCCTAGGGCTGGTGGGGGAGTCAGGCTGCGGGAAAAGTACCTTGTCACGCACGATTTTGCAGCTAATTACCGCGACTGGTGGCAAAGTGGAATTTCAAGGAATAGATATAACTGCCCTGAACCGCGATGCTGTGAGGAAGCACCGCCGCGAAATGCAAATGATATTTCAAGACCCCCACGCTTGCTTGAATCCGATGATGACTGTCGGGCAAAGTATTGCTGACCCTTTGTTTATTCACAAATTAGCTAATGGCAGCGAAGCTAAAAAACAAGTAATCCAAATGTTAGAGCGGGTGGGTTTAAGTCCAGGGGAGGATTTCTTTCGTCGCTATCCGGGGGAATTGTCAGGAGGACAACAGCAGCGAGTTTCGATCGCCCGTGCTTTGATTACTCGGCCGCAACTGATAATTTGCGACGAACCTGTGAGTATGCTTGATGCCAGCGTGCAGACTCAAGTTTTAGAGCTGATGTTGGAGTTGAAGCAGGAATTTAATTTGACTTATCTGTTTATTACGCACGATTTGTGGGTGGCGAGATTTTTTTGCGATCGGATTGCGGTAATGAATGCTGGAAAAATTGTTGAAATCGGTAAGACTAGGGATATTTTTACTAATCCGCAGCACCCTTATACTCAGCAATTATTGCAGGCAGCTCCTTTACTGGCTCGAACTCAATAGAAAGGTATAAAATTGGGGCCATCTAATGTCTGTCACAGGCTTCTAGATGGATTTCGGAAATTTCGGGTTAAATTGGTTAAAGTTAAGGGATACTTTTCAAATCATTCCACCGACACCAAGCACGATATGGCAGAATCTGACCTAGGCAGTTTTGCGGTGGCACCCGACGCCTCATTCGCGATCGCACAAGATGAAGACACCGAGATCGATCGTCCGACGGTAACTCGATCGTCAGCATACAACAACTGGTCTGCCGACGATCCAGTGGGAGCTTTGTTCAAGGAAATGGCTCGGTATCCTCTACTGACAGCAGCCGAAGAAGTAGAGTTGGCGCGCCGCGTTCAAGAATTGGTAGCCCTGGATGAACTAGAACAGCGTTTGCAGCAGGAATTAGACAGAGTGCCGACAAAAGCTGAACTCGCAGCGGCTTTGGGGATAAGCGAAACTCAACTGCAACAGCTTCGCCACCAGTGTCAGTCGGCGAAACGGAAAATGATCAGCTCGAATTTGCGCTTGGTGGTTTCGATTGCCAAACGCTATCTTAATCGGGGCGTGCCTTTTCTCGATTTAATTCAGGAAGGAGCTTTGGGTTTAAATCGAGCAGCCGAAAAGTTCGATCCGGAGAAGGGTTACAAGTTTTCTACTTATGCCTATTGGTGGATTCGCCAAGGAATTACCCGGACAATTGCCAATCAAGGGCGGACGATTCGCTTGCCTGTTCACATTGTCGAACAGTTAAATAAACTCAAAAAAGTTTATCGAGATTTGAAGCGTTCTCTTCAACGCAATCCAACTGAAACTGAACTTGCGAGAGAAATGCAAGTTACTTGCGAACAGCTTCGCTACCTCCAGCAAGTACGTCGGCAATCTTTGTCTCTCAACCACCGCATCGGCTCAGAAGAAAGTTCGGAACTTTTGGATGTTCTCGAAGATAACGCGACGCAATCTCCCGAAGCTCAGATGAATGAGATGATGATGCGCCAAGATATTTTGGAGGTGTTGGACAGTATTTTGACTGAGCGGGAAAAAGAGATTGTTGCTATGCGTTACGGTTTGCTGACCGGCGAACCTTACACTTTAGAAGAGGTCAGCAGTTTGTTCAATTTGTCCCGCGAACGAGTCCGTCAAATCCAAAATAAGGCAATGCGAAAGCTGCGCCGCCCTCAAGTGACGGAACGATTGAAGGGCTGGTTGAAATAAGCCAAAAAAATTGAGTTGGCATTTTGAAAAATCTTAAAATTATTGTGGGGTGGCACTCCGAGGCCACCGTAAATATGCTGGTTCAAGGTGGAAAAAATTAATTAAAAATTACAAATTAAAAATGTCTTGATGTGGTATTTTTAATTGTTGATTGTCGCGTACTACTTACTTATTTATGTCTTCTGAGGTAATTTTGCGTCCAGCTACCCGCGCCGACGTGCCGGTGCTGTTTGATTTGATTAAAGCTTTAGCTGAGTACGAAAAATTATCTCATGCCGTTACTGGCAATGCCGTTGATTTGGAGAATCATTTGTTTGGCGATCGACCTTTTGCTGAAGCGATTTTAGCCGAGTGCGAAGGTCAAGTTGTCGGCTGGGCGCTGTTTTTTTACAATTATTCTACTTTTTTGACTCAGCCGGGAATTTATTTGGAAGATTTGTTTGTGGTGCCTGAGTTTCGAGGGCGGGGAATTGGCAAGTCTTTGATAGTTTATTTAGCGCAGTTGACGGTTGAAAGGGGCTGCGGGCGTTTGGAATGGAGCGTTTTGGATTGGAATGAATTGGCGATCGGATTTTACAAGGGTATCGGTGCTGATGTGATGCCCGACTGGCGGATTTGCCGGGTTGCGGGCGAGTCTTTGGCAACTTTGGCATCGAAGTAATTCAGGCGGGCTCGCGTGCCAAACCCAAAATTCATCTGTTGTGGAACAGGCATCTTGCCGGTGTGTGGAACAGGCATCTTGCCTGTGTGTGGCACAGGCATCTTGCCTGTGTGTGGCACAGGCATCTTGCCTGTTAAGCTAAAATGCCACACTGTGGTTAATTAATACCGACCTAATTAATTGACAAAAATATAGGAAAATTTAGATAAGAATTAAGTTAATTGGGAGAGTAGATGGTGATTATTTGGGTAAACGAGCAAATCGATCCGTCAGGTATTCTTTATTCTTGCATTGCTTGTTGCGATGAGACTCAAGCGAAGGATTGCCACGAATCTTTTGAGAAGAATTTGACGACGGAGCAAAAAGAGCAGGGCTGGGTTGCTACCTTGCGGACTGTTAGTTCTTGGGATGAGGTGCCTGTTAATGCTTTGAAATTGAATTAATGAGTGCAAGTCATCAGCAGCTTTAGTGTCGCCGTATTTCCGTTAGAGTGAAACGGCAGGAAAACGTTGCACGTCTGTTCGGAAAAGGCAAGATAGCTCGATCGCACATTGGTCAAATTAACAGAGGTTTTGTGAATGTGAAGGTAAAAAGCTGCAAGCATTTGGGGCTGCGACTCTGAGGATTGTGTCCTGCAAGGTGCGGGAATTTGGGCGGAAATTTTCGGGCCTGCAGTGCTGCGAACACGCGAGGACGAAAAAGCGTGCAAGTGCGATCCTCTTCGACGGCTCCGCTAACGACAATTCGCATTTCTTAACGGATTTTAGCATTACTATTAATAGATACAGGCATTTCCAATTGTCTAGTTAAATTTTTATGATTGAAACCTTATTTCACGCTTATACGCCTCTAGTTATCTGGACGGGCTTAGGACTGCTGCTGTTTCGGTACATCCCAGTTGATTTTCCCAAGCTGCTGAGCCACTTTCTTTTCTGGATTGGGATACCGCTGCAAATTCTAGTTTTAGCCCGTCAGAGCGATTTTTCTGGTGCTGTGGGATTCACGCCGGCGATCGCCATATTCGTGTTATTTCTGAGTACGAGTTGTGCTTGGCTGACTTGGGTATTATTGCGTAGGCTGAGTGCAGCCCACATCCAAAAGCCTTATTTTCAGGGCAAAAATTCTCTAGTTAATTTATTTTTAGTAAATTTTAATTCCCTGAAGCGATCGAGCCAAGGGAGTTTTCTCCTAGCTGCGATGTTAGGGAATACGGGCTTTGTTGGATTAGCAATCACCCCGTCTATCATCAGCACCGATAACAACAACTGGGCTGTCTTGTACAGCGTCACTAACAACGTTATTGGAACTTATTGTTTCGGTGTATTTATTGCTAGCTATTTTGGGAACTCCGAGCAAAAAAATCACTGGTGGACTCAGATCCGGGACGTGCTGACAGTTCCCGCCCTGTGGGCTTTTTTAATTGGTTTTTATACTAGAAACATCCCCCTGCCCGAAACAGTGGAATCGGGATTGCAGACTGCTGTTTGGGTGGTAATTGCCAGTGCTTTGCTGCTGGTTGGCATCCGGCTTAGGTCTATTAAGAAATGGGAAAGTTTTGAACTGGCGTTAATCCCGTCACTGTTAAAAGTGGTAATTGTGCCGGTGCTAATCGGATTGGGTGCTAGTTATTTCGGATTGAGTGGCGAGCCGAGGTTCGTGTTGGTGTTGATGTCGGGAACGCCCACAGCTCTTTCCGTGCTGATTTTAGCAGAAGTATACGAGCTCGATCGCGATTTGTTAGCTAGCAGCATCGCCATCACTTCTGTCGGGTTGCTGTTGATGCTTCCGCTGTGGTTAGCTGGGTTTAGTTGAAGTTGGAGGATAGCGTGGGGCGCGTGGGAGTTAGAAACCGGGTTTCTTTTCAAAATCTCGGTAAGGATGCGTAAATTATCGCAGAAACCCGGTTTCTTGGAGTCTGTGAGAAGTCAGAAACCCGGTTTCTTTTCAAAATCTCGGTAAGGATGCGTAAATTATCGTGACTCTTCCGTACTTACCGCTGCTCAAATGTTAATCAAATGCTCAAAAAAAGGTGGGAAAGGAATAAGCTATGAAGAGGTTAATGACAAATATACTAAATTTACCGGGGGTCATAGTAGAAAATAAAAAACAGACAGGCGAAACATTAATTTTAGCCGTGATCTCGGAGAATAAAACCGCATTTTGCCCACGATATGGTCAAGCCAGCCATCGTATTCATCAAAATCAAGGAATTATGGTTAGAGATTTACCTATCAGTAACCAAGAAGTAATTCTCAGAGTAAATCGGCGCAGATTTAAGTGTGAAAACTGCCAAAAACCTTTTAGTGAAACCTTGAATTTTGTAGAAACAAAGAAACATTCTTCCCGTAGATATGCGGAAAGTATTACTAAACAAGTAATCCATAGTGATATTAGTAACGTTGCTAAAAATAATAAATTAACAGAAGATTTAGTTGGGTCAATGGTAAAATATGTAGCGTAACTGCTCACCGCAACTGCGTTGCGGTGAGCAGTTACTACCCACATTCCGCAGATGTGGGTGGAATTTTTTTATCAGTTGTGAAAAGTGGGAACCCCAAAGTTTTTCCGTTGAAC